>JAGWTK010000347.1 GCA_028876035.1 Bacteroidota bacterium | reverse complement strand
GTAGTAAGTGATAAGTTTTAAGTCTTTTCGATCGTGAAAGCCGACAAATGGGTAAGGGGTAGGAGGTCTTGCCGAACCCGCGTGCTTATGCAAACAAACAAGAACCGGCCTCAAGGAACCAGGAACCAAGAACAATAAACCATGAACACTCGATACGCAGAGCAGTCCATGAATCTATGACGATCAAACTAAGACTAAGGACTACGGACTAAGGACTAAGGACTAAGGACTAAAGGACTAAAGGACTTACTGGATAGTAAACCTGGCCGTGAGACCAAATCCATCCGGCACGAAGTTGATGCGGGGAAGTATATCCAATTCCGGTTTCCAGTCGAGCGAGAGGTTGAGCGGAATATTCTGGAATTTATAATCGAGACCGATAACACCGGTAGGGCCAAGATAGGTTTCATGATCCTGGAAGCCTACATAACCGCCCGCGCCATAATACCATTTGAAGCCACCCGTTGCATTTACCGGTGTATGAACTTCGTACAATCCGCCGATACCAAAGCGGCTGCCGCCGAAGGAAACAAGGGCATCCACCGCACTTTTTTCATTGAAAAAATACTTTACTGATACCGCGTTGCTCAGCGTTGGTGCATACGTGCTAAAGCGAATACCAAGTCCGAGTTTGTAATCCTGGGCTTGACTGTTTCCAATGGCGAGTGCTGATACCAGCAACACGGCGAGCAGGGATTTGTACATGGCGGGGAGTTTCATGGTAGAACGAAAAAAGTGTGCCCGGATTAATACGTGCCTATCTAAATTGATGTTAAGGTTTTTGTGTGGTTTAAATGTTTAAGAGTTTAATAGTTTAAAAGTTGCTTCTGTGCGGCATGCATTTCTTCGGCCCACACTTTCTTTGTTAGAAACCATTAACACTTTTTTTGCGTGATTAGAATAGGTTCAATCGCAGCAATCAACTGTTACAGTGGAAAGGTTTCAGCGTGTTGTTACGTCGATGCACATAAAGAACTCTTAAACCCTTAAACTCTTAAACATTACTCACTCAAACAACTCAAACTTCGTCTTCGGCCGCTTATCATCCATCCATTTAAAATTCCGGAGTGTTTTTTTATCGTCGGGTGTTTGTTTCAGGGGGTACATGGTGCCGGTAACATCGCGTACGAACACCACTTTCTTGAGCTCTTTGTTGTCGAAGCGCATATCGATGATATCGCCGCTGGCATTGTTGACGCCCACGACGGCATCGCTTTCGTCTTTTGCGTAATAGATGCTCTGGGCAGGATTTCCCTTGGTGCGCATATAATCAATATTGCCGTCTTTGAAGTATCCATTCAGGGTTTTACCGCTGATTTGATTGAACATATTTTCGCCGGATTTATTGATTACAAAACTGTTTTCGAAAGCGTAGATATGTTCCGCTTTCTTATTTTTCGTGTAAAGGTAGATGGTATCCCCGGTCACCTGGCTATTGCTGGCCCATACGATGGGATGGGTGAATAAGCGGAAAACGGAATCGGCTGCTGAATAGAACAGGCTATCGCAAACCGCCTGCAGGGAATCAGAGAAGATACGCACGTGGTGATAGCATTGGAAAAAACGGATATCACTGCTGTCTTTTCCATCTACGATTTTGACAGAGCGGATGGTGTCGGTACGGAGGTCGCGGTAAGCAGCGTCTTTGATATCTGCCACCCGCGCACTGTACATGGAATCGGCTGTGATGTAGATAGAATCTTTGTCCTGCTGCACAATCATCAGCGGATGCTGCGTAGCCCTGAAGCTGTTTGTTTTCTTGTCGATTTCCATCTTGTTCGACAGTACCGATACTTTCTGGGTGGTATCAATAAACACTGCGTTGCCTGTGATAAAGGTTTTGCCCGTGGAATCGTCGGTATGGATATCGTCGCCTGTAACGGTCACGCCTTTGCCATCGCTTACCAGCGAACGTTTACCAAAGCTGGCGCGCCGGTTCTGCATATCATAAAAGCCTTCCGTGGTAACGATGCTGGCGCCGCTGCTGTCTTTAATAAATGTCTTCGTAATAAACGTTGAAATTTTCGTGTCGGTATTGTAGAGCAGGGAATCTGTTGTAAGGTCATAAGCCGGATCGTGTAACTGTACGTCTTTCTTGAAGTACACGTCCTTCAAATCGGAATAGTAAGTGGCTTCTTTGCTGGTGATGACGGTTTTCCCGTTTACGATTTTACCACCGGTAGTATAGGTGCCCGTCTTCGCTTTGGAATCATAGTTCAGTTCTTCGGTAGTGAGCACGCCTTTACCATCGGTTAGTTTTACTTTTTTCCGCAGCACAGCCGTTTTGCTGTCGATCCGGTAGAGCAGGTATTGGCCATAGGTATGTACACTGTCTGCATCGTTGATATGAATATTGCCAAAGGCCTCGAGTATATTGGCGTGCTGGTTGATAACGGCGCTGTCGCAATAGAATTTCGTATTGTCTTGTTGCAGTTCTACGCGTCCGGCCAGCATTTGCAGGGTGGTTACCGAATCTATTTTGCGGAAACGCAGGCGGTCGCTGTGGATTTGCTGCACAATGCTGATGCTGTCTGAAGACGGACGGTTCAGGGTGTCCTGTGCAACCAGGGCAGGAGAGAGTGTTAACAAGAAGGATAATGCCAGTAAAAATCGAATCATTGCTTTTTTGGTAAAGGGTGACTCGCGGAATCATCCTGCAGTGGCGCGGTGAGCGGGTCGCTTTTGTCTTTCTTGCCAAATACACTCACGTTCACATAGCGTTTCGGATGGGTCCGGAAATCATCCAGCAAAATATTCAATTTGTAGGTGGTACTCTCGAGGTTGCGGTACAATTTGGGATCATTTAACAGCAGGCCGATGGAACCTTCTTTACTATTGGCTTTGGCCATCAGTCCTTTCAATTCGGTAACCGCTCCCTGCAGGCTGCCCAGGGTTTCATCAAGTTTCATGTTGGCAAATTTGCCGGTGGCTTTCGACAGGTTGCTGAGCGTTGTGTCGATGGTGGAATTGTTTTTTGCCAGGTTCGCCGTAAATGAATTCACATTGCCGAGGGCTTTTGCCAAGGATCCCGTTTGCGCATCCAGCAGGATCTGCAAATTGGCCGAACTTTTCGTGAGGTTGGCAATGATGGCATGGAAATTATTTTTTGTCGCCGGGTCGAAATAACTGCCTACTACTTTTAATAATGAATCCAGGCTTTTTACGGCACCGTTTACATTTACCAATGCGGGATTCAGTGAAGCTTTGAGGCCTTCAATAAGTCCTGCATTGTTTTGGGTAAGCAGGGTATCGCCGTTTTGCATCAGTTCTTTCCCATCGCTCTTTGTAATCGTAAGGGTTGTGGTACCCAGCAGATCGGAGCTGATGCTGGCATAAGAACCTTTGGGAATGTCTACGTCTTTCGTAAGGTTAATGGTCACCACAATACCCGTGAGTGCCTTGTCTTTCTCGTGCATTTCGTACACCTTCCCGATCTGGAGACCGTTGATGGTAACCGGGTTGGCCACGTTCAGGCCATCTACCTTATCAAACACCGCATAGATTTCCGTCTTGGCTTTGCTGAAAATATTCTTGCCTTTGAGGTAGTTAAAACCAAGGATGAGCAAAGTGATGGATACTGCAGCCAGTGCGCCTACCTTGGTTTCGTTGGACACTTTCATGTGTGAATTTTAATTGTTGCCTTTTCGGGCGCTCTTCATTTTCTTGATTTCCTGCCGATGCTTCCCTTCGAAAAGTGCCTGGGTTTATTTTCAGGATCCTGGCGAACCATGGGAACAACTACGCAAACCTAGTGCAATTCTGCGAAACAGGCTACAGGCTACAGGCTGCATGCTTCAGGCTACAAGCTCCAAGCCTCCTGCTGCAAGCTCGTCATTGATTCCTGACCAGCTGCTTCAGACTATCGACTGCCGACTTGTGACTATCGACTATCGGCTACTTGCCTTTCTTCGTCTCGATCGACTGCTTGTATTTCCTGAACGCCGCAACAATATTGTCCACAATTTCGTCCTGCCCCTTGTTGCTATTGAGGTATTCCTCTTCTTCTTTGTTGGTGAGAAAGCCGGTTTCGATCAAAACGCTGGGCATACCGGTTGCCTGGAGCACCTGGATACCTACGTCCCGCTGTTTTACGCCATAGCTCACGCGGCCTGCGTTTTTGAATTCATCTTCAACCATGGAAGAGAAAATATAGCTGTTCTGGAAAAACTTCTTTTCGTAGAGCTGGGTGCGTATAACCCATTCCGGGGAATCGGAGTTAAACGCAGAGGTTTCTGCGGTGCTGTCTTCCAAACTTTCACCGGTGCTGTCCAAACCCGATGTTTCATCGTTGCGGTTGATTGCTTTGTATTTGTCGCCCTGCTTCGCAGCCTTCCAAACATAGGTCTCTGTACCGATTCTTGTATTCTTTACCCAGTAAGATTCGTAAATCGGTTCCATCACCGTTTTCTTTCTTTTGCGTTTGCCTTTTCCTACCGTGATGGTTCTCTTACGGTGCCCCACCACTCGTTTTGCATACCAGCCGCCGGCGGGTTGCGGCGTTGCATTGCAATGGATGCTGATGAAAAGATCGCCCTTGGAATCGTTGGCGATGCGGGCCCGGTTTTGCAGGTCATCGCGCAGGTTGGTCGCATTGCCCGAGCAAGCATCTGTGGTGCGGGTAAACACTACTTTTACATCGGGAAATGCGTCTTTGATGGCTTCTCCCAATTTAAGTGCGATTTCCAGCGTTACATTCTTCTCTGTGGAAATGAGACCGTGTGCGCCGGGATAGAGTCCTCCATGACCAGGATCGATGATGACTGTTCTAACAGCAGCCATCTT
>JAGWTK010000346.1 GCA_028876035.1 Bacteroidota bacterium | reverse complement strand
GCCGTTACACCACTCTGGTTGCGGATACCGAGGAAGAAAACAGTTGGTGGGATATTCACTTCTTTTACGATGCTGGTCCGGCTTTCCGGAAACTTCATAGAATAGATAAAAACAAGTTGTTGTCCGGCAGGATTGCCCTGAAGGTCTGTGACCACCGTTTCAATGACCACCGTTGCTGCAGTGGATGGACTGCCATACAAAGTGTCCACCGCGCCACTGGCGGTAAAGTGAGTATTGGAAACATTATTAACGCTGATCCGGATGTCGGCCGGACTGTTATTCTTAACGAGTATCATTCCTCCCGACTCAGCAATCGGCCGGGCGGGTATTTCTCCTTTTTGAATGGGAGCTTCATTGTATTTCGTGCAGGAAAGCAGGCCGGTGCACAATATCAGCACCAATAAGAAAATATTGTTTTTCGACGGCGAAAGGGATAGACGTAACATAGGTTTGGATTGAATGATCTACTCATGCGAAACGGGTTGTATATGACCTTATTATGATAACTCATTTCAAATATTTTGAATTAAGTAGTAATTCGCATAAGCCTTATAAGCATGTTTTAAATGGCTAAAAGAATACCCGTATACCCATGTAACGGCGCGAAGACTTTTCCAATCCGGGAATAAGCGGATTTGCTTAAAAAAATATGCTCAAAAGCTTGCTTGCTGAAAGCAGAGCTATTACTTTTATCCTCACTTCAGTTTCCAATCTCACCGAACGACCACCTGATCTCTCCCTTACAAACTCTATTGTTTCGCTATTGCTCCAGTATGCTTTCCCTTAACGGAAAACAGGAACTATTTCCCGTTGTGCAAAACCATTCCACGCGAACCATTCATTTTGTACAACATGAAAAAATTGATCTTCCTGTGCCTGGTTTTTACGGGAGTTGTTTTTGCCCTCCGTGCCCAAACAGCATCCGGTTCGTTGCCGGTGGTATTGGTTGAACTGGACGCTACCGTTGCCAGCGATCAAACCGTGACACTTACGATGACTACGCATCATCAAACATCTGCTGATCGCTTTTTTGCAGAGCGTAGTACGGACGGAATCAACTGGACGATATTTTCCGGTACGACATCCACCGGTGAAAATGATAAACCGGTTACCTATACGATTAAAGACCCGTTTCCTGTTGAAGGAACATTATATTACCGCATTCGTTTTGTATCGCCGAATGGCAATGTAGGATACACCGTTGTCCGTTCTGTGGCGATTGCCAGGCGCCCCATTATTGTATATCCCAACCCGAGCTCCGATTATGTGTTGATAAGTTTGCCCGCCACTGCACCTGGCCCCTGGACGCTCAGCTTCCACGATGCACAGGGAAAACAAATTGGACTGTATCGCTATCCGGGCGGTGAAACCTGTCTGCGTGTTTCCGTAAGCCGGTTTCAAACCGGCATCTACACAATGCTGTTGCGCAGCAGTACCAGAACAGAACAAAGATCATTAGTGATAAACCACCCCTAGGATCATCTTCCTGGAAAAAAGCAAAAGCCCCGACTCGTATCGGGGCTTTGTTGCAAATAATATTTACCGTTGATTAGTTACAACCGAGTAATTCGCAAAGCTTTTCGCGCAAGGCAGGCCCACGCAGGTTACGTGCGATGATTTTGCCGTTTGGATCGATCAGGAAATTTTGTGGGATGGACTGGATTCGGTATTTGACTGCCGCTGCATTTTGCCAGAAGCGCAGATCGCTCACCTGGGTCCAGGCCAATTTATCATCATTGATGGCTTTTAACCAGGGGTCTTTCGCCTTATCGAGTGATACACCAAGTACCGTAAAGTTTTTGTCTTTAAACTGGGTGAAGGTGTTCACGACATTGGGATTCTCCATCCGGCAGGGTCCGCACCAGCTTGCCCAGAAGTCCACCAGCACATATTTGCCGCGAAAGGAAGAGAGCGCAACGGGTTGGCCATTTACATCGTTCTGAACAAACTCAATCGCATCGGTCCCTACTGCACCCACCTTGCCATCATCAATCATATTCCGCAGGTATTTGCCGTAAAAACCAGTCTGTGCAATGGTATCGAGCCGGTTGAAGCGCTTTTCGAGAACGGTGATATCATCCAGCAGTTGTTGTGTTACGATCAACAAAAATGGGCTGACCGCTGAAGCCGGGTGTTTGGTCAAAAAAGTTTCCACTTTCTCCTGGATGTCGGTAAACGTATGCGCGGCAACAGCTTGCAAACTATCCGTTAAACCCTTGCTGCGCATCTCCTGGCTGGCGCGCGAATACTGATCGAAGAGTGGATTGAAGATGGTTTGAAACTCGAGGAAATCAGATGCTGTAGGAGAACCTTGCACCTGCAGTTTCTGCAGGTCCGCCGCATCGCCCGTAACAGTAATGTTATTATTATCCAGGAACAACACCGTACGCTTTTGCACAGCTTCCAGTGTTAGCACCAGCAAGGTTGGTTCGCGCAAACTACCCTTCAACACGAACCCACTCTTTGTCACAACAGCACGCGCTACCGTGTCCGTTTGCGTATTGGCATCCTGCAGGTATACTTTCGACTTTTCGGGCAAACCAGCAATCTTCCCGGTAAGCGTGAACAGCTTCTGCCCAAACGCAAAGCCAGGCAGCAGCAGCAATAAATAAACAAGTTTCTTCATATCAAACATTTAACGCGGGACTATTTTGAATGCCGCTTTTGCAAGACCGCCAGCACATCCTGTAAATTATGGCCTTTGGCGTTAAGCAAAAGCAAATAATGAAATAGCAGATCAGCCGACTCATTGAGAAAAAGCTCATCGTTATTGTCTTTTGCTTCGATTACCATTTCAACTGCTTCCTCTCCTACTTTTTGGGCAATTTTATTCAGCCCTTTTGCAAACATCTTTTTTACATACGAGTTTTCATCGGTTCCGGCTTTCCGCAGGCGGATGATATCTTCCAGGTAAAAAAGGAAATTGTCGTTGTGGTTGCGCTCACTCCAGCAGGTATCCGCTCCTGTGTGACAGGTAGGGCCCAATGGCTGTGCTTTGATGAGCAGGGTATCGTTATCACAATCAGGCATTACCTGTTTCACCAGCAGGAAATGCCCGCTTTCTTCACCTTTGGTCCACAACCGCTGTTTACTACGGCTAAAGAACGTCACTTTCCCCTCTGCCATTGTCTTTTTCAGTGCCTCCTCGTTCATAAAGCCCAGCATCAGCACTTTGCCTGTGGAGAAGTCCTGTATGATGGCAGGTGCCAATCCGTCGCTGTATTTTGAAAATTCAATCTTCATGATTGCCGTCTTGTTTAGTTCTGTACAGGGATTAGCGCCGAACGGGTATTCCCTGCTCATGCAAATATCCTTTTAATTCAGGAATCGCTATTTCTTTAAAGTGGAAAATGCTGGCGGCCAGTGCAGCGTCCGCTTTACCGTCGAGGAAGATATCTTTGAAATGCGGCATACTTCCACCGCCGCCGCTGGCAATCACGGGTACCGGCAATTGTTCAGCCAGTTGGCGGGTGATATCAAGCGCAAAGCCTTGTTTGGTGCCATCGTGGTTCATAGACGTGAGTAAAATCTCCCCTGCGCCGGCGTCTACGGCCTGGTGTGCCCAGTCGACACAAAGCGCCTCTGTACGCGTTCTGCCGCCATTGAGGTATACATACCATTGTCCATCGGCTTCCAGCCGCGTGTCGATCGCCAGCACCACGCATTGGCTGCCGAACTCTTTCGCCAGTTCTGCGATTAGCCCTGGTCGTTTAAAAGCAGACGTGTTCACAGAAATCTTATCAGCCCCATTTTGCAAGAGCACGCTTACGTCCTCTGCACTGCTGATGCCGCCACCCACGGTAAAGGGAATATTAATGTGATGCGCAATGCGGTTGACCAGCGCACTGAGTGTTTTTCTTTTTTCCACGGTGGCCGTAATATCGAGGAACACCAATTCATCGGCACCTTCTGCAGCATAAAGGGCTCCCAGTTCTACCGGATCGCCGGCATCGCGGAGGTTTTCAAAGTTGACACCTTTTACGGTGCGACCATCTTTGATGTCGAGACAGGGTATGATGCGTTTGGTTAGCATAGTTCTGTTTAAACTGCATTAATACATAAAAGCCGATAATTCCTGCAGGCCAATTCTTCCTTCGTAAATGGCCTTCCCAACGATCGCAGCCTTACAGCCGGCTGTTTGCAATGCTTCGAGATCTTTTATACAGCTAACGCCTCCGCTGGCTATAAAGAAGAGGTCCGGATTGCGTTCGATGATTTTTTTATAAAGTTCCAATGATGGTCCTTCCAGCCGACCGTCTTTGCTTACGTCTGTACAGAATATTTGCTGCAATCCCGCGGCGGCATACTTTCCTATAAAATCAAACACGTTCAGTTCGGTTGTTTCGAGCCAGCCTGCCACCGCAATCTTTTCGCCTTTCACATCCGCGCCGAGTAGAAACGCCGGAGCACCATATTGTTCCAGCCATTGCAGGAACTTAGCTTCTTCTTTTACTGCCAAACTTCCAATGGTTGCATATTTGGCCCCGCTGTTAAATACAATTTTCAGATCCTCTTCTTTCTTGATGCCACCGCCAAAATCGATTACCAGTTTTGTTTTACCGGCAATTGTTTCCAGCACTTTCCAGTTTTTCACCGCACCAGCTTTGGCACCGTCCAGATCTACCAGGTGCAATCTTTGTAAGCCAGCGTCTTCAAAAGCCAGTGCTACTTCCAGCGGGTGTTCATTGTATATTTTCTTCTGGCCATAGTCGCCTTCCGTTAGCCGTACACATTTACCATCGATGATATCAATGGCGGGTATTATCTGCATCTCAAATGATTTGTATAAA
>JAGWTK010000345.1 GCA_028876035.1 Bacteroidota bacterium | reverse complement strand
TGCACCAAGGAGCAGTTCGCGCAGGAATTCAGGGCAGTGAATGAAATGTACCTGCGGTATTTCAAAATATTTGGTATCGATAAATACGTGATGCGGCTTTCACTGCATGACCCCGCCAAACTCGGACAGAAATACATCAACGAGCCCGAGTTATGGAAGGAAACAGAAGAGATGGTTCGGCAGGTGTTGATTGACACGGGTACGCCCTTCGTGGAAGTGCCGGATGAGGGGGCATTCTACGGACCCAAAATCGATGTGCAGATATGGAGTATCATCGGACGTGAGTTCACCCTGGCCACCAACCAGGTGGATTTCGCACAGGGCCGGCGTTTCAAACTCGAGTTTACCAATAAAGACAATACAGCTGAAACACCGCTGATCATCCACCGCGCTCCCCTGGGTACACACGAACGGTTTATCGGCTTCCTGCTGGAGCACTATGCAGGCCGTTTCCCGGTTTGGCTGGCACCCCTGCAGGTAAAGGTTCTGCCGATCAGTGACAAGTTTTTGCCCTACGCACAAACTATTTCTGAAAAACTGAAAAAATCAGATATTCGTGCAGAGGTAGACGACCGCAACGAGAAAATCGGCAAAAAGATCAGGGATACTGAATTGATGAAAGTGCCCTATATGCTCGTAGTAGGAGAGAAGGAGATGAACGATAATGCGGTATCTGTCAGAAGGCATGGCAAAGGCGATGCCGGTACCCAGGCCCTTGACAGCTTTATTGCCGCAGTGGCAGAAGAAATAAAGGAGCGAAAAGGGGAATGAATTTTGTGAAGCACATTACTGCCCGGCAGTAACTATTTTAAACTAAAACTTGTAAATGGCATTTCCACCAAGACCCCCCAGGGGCGCTTTCAATCCAAGGTTCAGAAAAGAACAACAACAAGAACACCGCACCAACCACATGATTCGCGTGCCCCAGGTGCGCCTGGTAGGTGACAATGTAGAAGTGGGTGTATACAGTACCCAGGAAGCTATGCGCATGGCACAGGACCAGCAGCTCGACCTGGTAGAAATTTCACCGCAGGCTGATCCACCGGTTTGCAAAATAATTGACTACAATAAGTTTTTATACGAGAAGAAGAAGAAGGAAAAGGAGATGAAGGCGAACAGCAAGGTTTCCGAAGTAAAGGAAATCCGCTTTACGCCAAATACGGATGATCATGACTTCGACTTCAAAGCCAAGCATGCCGAAAACTTCCTGAAAGAAGGCAACAAAGTGAAGGCCTACGTGCAGTTCAAAGGCCGCGCCATCCAGTTCAAAGAAAGGGGTGAACTCCTGATCCTGAAATTCGCGGAACGCCTCGCTGAATTTGGCACTCTGGAAGGATTGCCAAAAATGGAAGGAAAACGGATGCTGGCCATTTGGGCACCCAAGAGCCAGAAGAAAAAGACGGATAAGCCTGCTGGTCCGAAAGAACCTAAAGCACCAAAACCTGAGGCAAGTGCGGCTCCCGGAAATGCAGCGCCACCGGCACCCCAGGCCTAGTCAAATCAACAAATAACTACCGATACAAGCAGCGGAAAAACCGCTGTTTTTTTTATTGTACGACCAGTTTGCCTCTTTGCTGCACAGAACTGCCGGTGAAGATCGCATAGTAATAAACACCTGCCGTAAATACATTGGTTGAAATTGTATTGGCAAGATTGGGGAGTGTAGTGCGGTACACCGGTTGGCCAAGTACGTTATAAAATTGGATCACCTGGTTATTCAGCGAAGCCGACAGCAGGTTTAGCACCTGCCCGCGCCGCACGGGGTTGGGGAAAACCAGGTAACTGCGGCCATTGAGCCACGCGATAGACTCTACACTGCTGTACAAGGTTTGCCCGTTTTGAAGTAGCACCCGCAAGCGATACGCATTAATACCCTGCGTCAAGGCAGCATCTGTATAGCTAATTTGTTGTGCCAGGGGCTGACTAAAGTCTTTTACCTGTTGAAATGTTCCGTTGTTGCCGGCTTTCTCGAGAACAACCGATCGCACGTTGAACAAACTACCAAGCTGCCCCCTGATCACCGCAGTGCCATTATACAGGTCGGCCGTGAAGTTGCTGATATAACAGCCAATGCCCTGTTGACTATAATCTGTTCCTACAGCAGACAGGCCCGCATCGCGGTTGAATAGCGGGGTAACCGTCCACCATTTACCTGCCCCGGCTGAAGCAGGTACGATCGCAAAACTGTCGGTCGTCAACAGTGCTTGTTGCATATAGCCCCGCGACAACTGGCTAAGCCGGTAAGCAGTGGCCTCCTTTTGTTTGTTCCAATACAATAACACACTGTCGGCGCAGGCAAAGCCAACGTTCAGCTGCGTATTCCGGGAAACAATTACTGTATCAGAATAAAATTCGCGGGCGCCTATGCTTGCCCGGAATTGCACAGCGATATTGGTATCCGGTACCTGCCAAGGGATCCAGCCATTGCCAGCGGTTATCTGCGTATCGGCCGCTATTGCTGTCCACGCATTTTGTGCAATATAGCGATAGCTAATGCTGGCTAATCCACTATCGCTGCTGTACCAGCGAAGTTTTTGGGAAGACGCGGCGGGCAAGCGATTGGTATTGGCCGGATAAGTCCAGGAGAATGTTCCGCTAGTGTCCCAGCAATAGGCAACATAAAAAGTCTGTCGACTACTTACACGTTCACCGGTTATCATAATCGTATAATTTCCTCCTGCAGGACCTTCGCGCGTGATTAACTCTATATTGTTGATCGAATCACGGCCCCGACGTGCAGGCGCAGCAAGTGAATCTTCACTGGCATTCGTGCGCAAAATCCAGGGGTTCCAGGACTGACCTGTATTGGTTGATGCCAGCTGCAAGTCAAGATCGTTAACCAATGCCAAAGCTGCATTCGCTGTATTGGCTGGATCTGTCCACGCAATCGCGATCCGCAGGTTTTTTGCAACTGCTGGTATGGCAATTGAAAAAGATGTTGCTTCACCGTTGCTTACGGCGCCCGTTAAGAATTGTTGTTGTATTGTGGCGCGGTAGGCACGGCAGGCGTCCAGCGCACCGTAACCATGCATAAAATCAACAGGATTTGAGGGTGGAGAAGAGGCTGTGGCTACTAATATCGCTTTTACCAGTGCCGCATCCGGTAAGCTGCCTGCATGTTGTGCGGCGTAGCCTTCTTGCAATAAGCAGGCTGTTCCGGAAACCAATGCGGCCGCACCGGAACTGCCGTCTTGCCCGTATGCCACCAACTCTGGCTTTATTCTTCCGTCGTAAGCGGGTCCCCGTGAACTCAATATTTCTATTTCGCCCTTTGCATCGGTTGCACCAACCGACAGACTGTTCTTCGACATTTTAAAGCTCCCTGTGAGATTGGCATATCCGGTAATATTTGCATAGTTGCCCGAGGGCGCGGCCTGGTTGCCCATATTGCCGGCTGAGAACACATGCAGCAGGGATGGATTTGCGATAACGCTGGCGTCATAAGCGGCCGCATCCGCCCCATAAAAATTTTCAATGCCTGTGCCGTAAGAATGATTTTGGACGGACACATGGTTTTGCTTGTACCAGTTGTCCGCATCGGGCAGCAATACGGCAAATGACGACGGCGCAATCTGCGCTGCTTTCGCTACGCCCCGCCCGGTGTAAAAACTATTGCCGGCCCCGGCGATAAGGGTCGACATGGTGGTTGCGTGCGTCGACAATGTTGCGGAAATATCAGGTGTAATAACAAAGCGTGGTGACAGATCGATGTCTGCTGTATCCGGCCGGTTCTCTTTTACCGATACAACCATGCCATTTCCGGAAGCGCCGGGATAATCACGCTGCAGTTGGTTGATGTGATTGAGTGAAAGATCATAGTCGCTGAGTGCTGCTTCTTCCCGGGCGATGAGGTCGCCCGATTGTACAAACCGGATATTGTGGTCTGAAACAGCAATAAGGGGGAGCCGATCAACCGGCATTTCTACAAGCAGGGTATTGCCATACCCTGCAATTATTTTAATGGTACTATCAATTGCGTATTCGCTTTTGAAACTGGTTGCATCCTGGCAGGCGATCAGAAAGCGGTTGGGCAATGCAGTTTTTAAAAAGCGCTGCCGTAATTCTGCTGAAAACGTAGACGGGAGCGTATGGCGGCTGTTGATGATCTGTGCATGCGTTGCACAGGCAGTTGCGCAAATCCCCAGCCATAACAACACTGTTTTCATTGATATGAATATAGCGTAAGTTTTCTGTTTACACCATCGTAGAATACCCCGGGGTGTTTGGGTAAATTGGTGGAATAAGTGTTTTTTCAATCGCAGAAGGCCTGGCAATTTTTTTTATTCATTGGCAATTCCGGTAAATTACAGGAGGTGTAGTTTTTAATTCCATTGCACTTTTAAAACAACAATCATGAGAAAGACTTTCATTTCACTGGCTTTCCTCACAGCCGGTATTGTTTGCATGGTATCCTGTAAAAAACAATCTGCCAGTGTTTCAGCCGATGGCACGATTTCGACTGAAACGCTTGGTAAAATCAAAGCACTTGGATTCAGCGATCAAAACGTGCGCATGGCAGATGAAGGCGAGGGTTATCTCGTAGAAGGGGACATCGTATTGACGGATGATTTACTAAACGGGGTTAATGATCAAAAGCTCCTGCGTATTGCCAACACGGAACAGTACCGTACCACTAACCTGGTTACAGGTCTTCCCAGGACCATCACGGTTAAAGTAACCAATCTCGGCACTGCTTACGTACAAGGTGCTGATTTAGCCATTGCGCGCTACAATGCACTTAACCTGCAAATCAGGTTCCAGCGCATCACATCGGGCTCGGCAACGATTACGA
>JAGWTK010000344.1 GCA_028876035.1 Bacteroidota bacterium | reverse complement strand
CCCTACCCCTGTCTTCGGTATAAATAATGATTTCGTTTTTCTTTATGGGTACAAATATCTCCCAGGAAGAGGGTGGCAGGAAATTGTAGTCCCTTTCCTGGATCGGGGCAAAGCAATAATTTTCATTTTCGAAAACAACGCTGCGCTTGATCTTGCCCGTCGCGAGGTCTACCTGGTTGGCAACAAAATTGGAACCGTGAATGCCGGAAACAGATTTCAGGTCAGAAGGCTCGTAGCTTTCTTTCTCATAGCGTTCGATGTTTTTGGGGTGGTCATCACAAAGTATGTACAGGCTTTTTTCGGTAGGTACAGCAATATATTGTTTGAATACATGCGGGTAGGGTAATTTTATATCATTCCGCAGGGGTACGTTTTTGATCCATTCGAATTTTCCCGACGCGTTCATTTTCGTAACGATAACGTCCATGTATTCGTATTTGAAATATTCCGTAACCGAGGAACCCGTGTTGCTCACCGAGCTCACCCTGTATTCGTTGTATTGTTCCCCTACATAATATACATCGGTGCCGATGTTAAAGATATAATCCAGCTTGTATTTGAAGTAGCGGGATCGTTTGGGGCTGGACTCCAAGGCAGCGAGCATCTGGTCATCGAAAAAGGTAACTGCCTTCGACGTTACTGCAACCGAAGCCAGGTCAATTTTATAACTGAAGAAACCCACTTTTACCAGGTCGCGTCCCCTGCGTTCGATGACGTCTTTGATATAACCCGCCACTACCAGTTCATTGCCGGGTCCTTTCGAAAAAGCCAGGTCATTAATAAGGTAATCGTCGTCGAAATGCAGTTCCAATCGTTTCGGCTTTTCTTCTGTTAAGGGCAGAATACCCAGGAACAGCTGGTAGTGCTTTGAAACAGACGAACCTTCTGCTTCTTCAGTGAACGCGTAATAGATATTGTCGCTGTCGTCAAATTCCAGTCCAACCAGTGACACGATGCCTCTGTTCAGCGGCGTAAAACGGATGAAACGATAGAATTGGGCCTGTGTACCGCTGGTAAGTTGTTGGGCCGTGGTTTTGGTCCATTGTTTTTTCATGCCAGCCGCTGGATCGAAAGCCATAAAATCAGTCGTATAATCGCCCTCGCGGTTGGGTTTGTGCGAGCATTTAACGAGGAATTTCGTTTTGGAGGGATTCTGGTAAACATCGAAGTCCACAAACTCATAGTGGTCGGAGCCAACGGTTGTCATGGCTACCTGCTTCGGTGACACGGCGCCGTCGGCGGAAACAGTTTGATAGGTCAGCGTCATCTGGTCTGCCTGCTTGTCGTAATTGCGCCGAAAAACATAAATAGAACCTTTGCAATACAGGATATTCTCAATCTTGGGTGATTTTTCATCTCCTTCCATATTTATCTCTTTCGAGAACTGGGGCTGGAGCTTTTTAGTGTCGTATTTTTCAATGATAAAACTGGTACCCCTGCCCTTGGTACGGATGCGGTAAGTAAAAAAACTATTCTCATCACCCCCAATCATTCGGTTCAGCTTCGCATCGCGATCGTTGTCCAGTTCCGGACCGGGTGTGTATTGAACCTGGGCATGGCTGCACAGAGCGGCGGTAAAAACGGAAAGCAGCAGGAGGACTTTTTTCATAGTAAGCAGTTTATTGTTTGCGCACAATAACGTGCATTCCTGGTATTCATTGTATTACCGGGCTGCCGGGGATATGCGAATTATTTCTGTTTCTGCCATAAAAAAACGCCCCTTGTATGGAGCGTTTTAAATGATAGGTACAGCAAAGCTTAGTCGGCCTTCTTCTTTATAAACTTTGCAACGGCCTTACCGGCATCCGCATAGCATTCTGCAATCCGGCCACCGGTGTCGAAATCGGCACCCCAGAAGTCGCGGCCTTTGGCGTTGTCCATTTTTATTTCACACACTACGTTCTGCGTAGCCGTCTCCACAATCCAAATTTCGCCATCAATCTCTGCGTTTTTCCGCATTACACCCACATTGAAACCAGGCTCCATGGTGGTTGTTTTTAAAACGAGCGTGTATTTGACTGATTTGTCGCCATCGGTCACTTTCATATCGCTGTATTTCTCAAACAATTCTTTAAACTGTGGTTCATACCGATTTTTGCGATCGGCTATCCACTCCTTTGCCCAGCGATCGCCCCTGCCCGGCTCCTTTTTGTTGTATTCATCTGTCTTTTTTGCAATGTAATCGGACTCATCCTTGTACTTTCCCACACTGAGCTTTTCATAGGTGAATTCCATGTTGATCTTCGTTTCGTTCTTAAGGACGTCCAGGTTGCCTTCTGTAATTTTCAAACGTTGTGCGCCTGCCCTGGCGGTACAAAAAAGAACAGCCACTGCAAGCAGCGTAAACTTGATCGGTGTCATACGAATAAACATTTTGGTTAATGATGATGCAATGTAAGTAATCCCGATCACCTGAAAAATGACACGAAATGGGAAGGGGTGTGAGGTAAAGGGTAAGCGTCCAGCTTCTTTTGGCTTCCGGCCGCCAGCTGCAGGCGAATCCAGCTCATTTGCTGGTTTTGACTTTTGCATTTTTACTTCTGCTTTTCCTCCTGCCTCTTACCCCCTGCCCCCCAGGCATACTAATGGTAGAGCTTTTACGTTAAAGAGCCAGTAAACCACCCTACATGAAGAAACTACTTATTGCGATTGTCCTTTTATCCGCCCTTGCCTCCTGCAGCCATGCTTTAACCCCCTCGGAAGCAGCGAACCATCACTATCGTAAGTGCCGCGATATCAGGTAGTTCCGCAACCATAATTATTTGCAGAAGCCGGCAGTTATTATTGCCGGTTTTTTGCATTGGCATCCCGGAAATATTCCCTGCAGTCTGTAGCTTTGGCGCTAACAAAGCCTTTTGCATGACGATTCAGTTTGGATACGATAAAAAGCAGGTTCTGCAGGCACTCCGCTACCATTTTCTTTCCCGACCCGAGATTCGCATTTTGCTCATTGTGGTGAATGTATTTGCAATCCTGTCGGCCATTCTGTTCGCTTTTAAGAAGATCCAGGGCTATTCCTTCCTGATTTTTTCATTTTTGTGGATCGGACTGATGATGATAATTTGGCGGATACTGCCTTCCAGTATTTACAAAACTGCCAGCACCTTTCGTGATACATTTTCTATGCGCTTTGCCAGCAACGGCCTGGAACTGAACACCCAAAAAGATGCAAAATTCTGGCCCTGGGAGTCATTCAGTAAATTCCTGGAGAGCCCGCATTTTTTCCATTTCTATTTCGACGCGCGATCATTCTTCCTGGTGCCAAAAGATGCTTTTCATTCAACAGAAGAGCTGCAACAAGCGCGACAGCTCATCCGGGATAATATTAAGTCTTAACCAACGTTCAAATTATAACACTTTAATCAACTGCAGTCTCCCGCTAATAGCCTACATTGCATCAAACGGTTGTCTGCATGTGGCGATTCCGCATGATAATCCATATCAACCCTCGCTCTCAATGGCCAAAGTACATTTCAACAACAAAAACAGGGTTTTCTTCACGGCCCTCAAACAGAACGTCGACCAGTATTTCCAGGAAAACAAGCTTCAACACACCGGTAATGCTGAACTCTATACCAAAACCTTTGTGTTACTTCCGCTTGCGGTGGGAATTTATGCCAGCCTACTGTTTGTGACACTTCCCGCGCTCGTCGCTTTGTTGCTCTGCGCATTGCTGGGATTCATCCTTGCCAGCATTGGCTTTAACGTAATGCACGATGCCTGCCATGGCAGCTACTCAAACAGGAAATGGGTGAATAACCTGATGGGCTTGAGTTTAAATGCGCTGGGCGGGAACGCTTTTATCTGGAAATTCAAACACAATATCATTCACCATACGTATACCAATGTAGATGGGGTGGACGACGACATCGCGAAAAGTCCGCTTATGCGCCAATGCGCTTCACAAAAATGGGTACCGGCCCACCGCTACCAGCATATTTACGTGGTACTGGTGTATGCGATCTCGTCCTTTGCCTGGGTGACGATGATGGACTTCAACAAATACTTCAAGCGTAAGGTATATACGACAGCTCTTACAAAGATGAGCGTGAAAGAGCATGTGATTTTCTGGCTCAGCAAATTGCTGTATGTTATTTTTTACGTGGCCATACCGGTGCATTTCGTAGGTTGGGGTGCCTGGGCGCTCGGCTTCACCTGTATGCACCTGACCATGGGCCTCACGCTCGCACTGGTATTCCAGCTCGCCCATGTGGTGGAAGATGTGTCGTTCGAAGCAGTCAACGGCATGGATGAAAAACTCATCGAAAACGAATGGGCCGTACACCAGATAAAAACCACGGCCAATTTTGCGCCGAAAAATCGCTTTGTGAACTGGTTTGTAGGCGGACTCAACTACCAGGTAGAACACCATCTATTCCCCCGTATCAGTCACGTGCATTATCCCGCACTCAGTCCGATCGTTCAAAAAACCTGCGCAGAGTTCAATCTTCCCTACCATACCATACCCACCTTTGGTCAGTCCGTACGATCTCATTTCAGGATGATGAAGCAGTTGGGGCAGAAACCCTGATCAATGTGACAAATGTGATAAATGTGCTAATGTGCTAATGAGGATCCCCGTGGACGCATGCCTCTGCTAATTTTTTCCTCTTGCAGAGAAAGAAATCAGCGATGATCAAATCAGGCATCAGCGATTTTATTAAAGTGAAAAGTGCTAATGTGCTAATTGGGCCTTAGCTGTTGGCCTTTAGCGCTTAGCTTGTTCCAACCCGCCGTGTGCTTTTGTCAGTGAAGTTGTGGCTACAGGACTCGTGCTGCAAGCCGCAGGCTAATACAGTACCGATTGATC
>JAGWTK010000343.1 GCA_028876035.1 Bacteroidota bacterium | reverse complement strand
TAACGGGTAACTGGGCCATTCCTGACCCCGGTATTTCCGGAACCATTTGGCACCCGATGGCACTTAAACTGCATGCTGGCAAATTGTATATCGGTGGTGTTTGTGCCAAAGAAACCAATGGTGCGCACAATATCGCCGACACAGCCAATATGACGGGCGTTGTATATGAAATGGATATTACTGTTGCATCCCCCACTTTTACCCAGGTGATGCGTTTCCCTATTACACACCGTCGTGGATTTTCTAACAGCGACTACCGGTATGAATGGAGAAACAATTACTGGAGTGCCTGGCAGAACAATGGCGATATCTCTATTTCCGGCCCGCTTCGTTCAGGTTTGATTGGTTCCCTTACTGGCAGCAACGCAACGGGTCTTTATTATGCGCAACCCATGATCAGCGCGATCGAATTTGATGTAGATGGTTCGATGATTGTTGCATTGCGTGACCGTTTCGGCGACCAGGGCGGCTATGCGAACTATTTTGAAACAGGAAACGTGGCAGGTGAAACGTACCGTGCCATTTCCAACGGTGAAATACTGCGTGCCGGCAGAAACGGCAGTACCTGGACACTCGAGAACGCAGGTAGTGTTACGACCGATGGCGTAACCACTACAACACCCGGACTGGCTGATGTAACGCCGGCATTATCCGGTTCTTTTACCGGACTAACCGGTACTCCCTGGGGTGGACCTTTCGGCCCGGGCGGCGGCTATTACTATTATAACCAAAACTTCACCAATACGGGCGTGCCCGCGGCATTTGCAGGCACCGGCAATGTCACTTCGCATTATTTAAAAACCAATGGTGGATTGGGACTGTTGCCTGGCTACAACGAAGTGATGACCACTGCCATCGACCCAATCAACACATCGTTCAGCAATGGTATTATCAAAAACTTCAACACCGGAAGTAATGCCGGTAATATGTCGGGTCGCCTGGCACTCATCAATGCGGTGAGCGGAGATCCTGCCGGTATGGGTAAGGCCGCTGCACTGGGTGACCTGGAAGTATTGCTGGATGCACAGGCCGTTGAAATTGGTAACCGCGTTTGGAACGACCTGAATGCAAATGGTCGCCAGGATGCCGGTGAACCCGGTATTGCAGGTGTAACGGTTACTTTGAGAAGTCCAGGTATTGATGGCGTCTATAAAACAGCGGATGACCAGGTGTGGACGGTAGTCACCGATGCAAACGGAGCTTATTATTTCGACAATACGATTGTGAATGACCTGCGTCGCCCTGCTTCCTGGATCGGAGTAAGTGCTACCAACTCAGGTATCCTGCCTGGTTTTGAATACAAGGTTGAGATCGGTACGGGTCAAACAAACCTCACTGGCTTGCTGCTGACAGTATCCAATACCACATCAGACGAAATTGACAGCGATGGAACCTATAATGGCACGAATGCAGAGTTTATTCTTAACCCAGGCGGTTCTACAGCGGCAACAAGTGAATTTTCGAACAACTATAAAATCGACTTCGGGTTTAGCAATAACAGCCTGCTGGCAGTGAATAAGATTGATTTGACGGCTGCGCTGAACAACAGTACTGTACAGTTACAGTGGAATACGACCGGCGAAATAGCCGTAAACCAGTACGTGGTTGAGCGGAGCAGCGATAACAGTCATTTCAGTACGGTTGGAACGCTTGCTTCAAAAGGCGATGGTAACAACAATTACAAAACAAACGACGATATCAGCGCGGTGTCAGCCAGCGTACTCTATTATCGCATAAAAATTATCGATAAGAATGGTAACAGCCGTTACTCCGCTACGGTATCCGTAAACAACAAAGCATTCAATAAACTCAGTGTTACGCCAAATCCGTTTGTAAATTATATCCAGGTGCAGGTTCCGTCCGACAAGGCCCAGGCCGGTATGATGCGGATAGTAGCTGCCAGCGGACAGACGGTGTATTCGCAGCATGTTCAACTTGTGAAAGGTCAGAACAGCTTTACCATTGACGGTTTATCGAATGTAGCAAAAGGTGTTTACTATTTCGAGCTGCAGCAGGGTCAAACCATTACCCGCGAAAAGATCATGAAGCAATAATAAATACGTCTCCCTCACCAATGCAGTGCACAGTGAAAGCTGTGCACTTTTTTATTTCAAACCAGCGATGGATTGTTCAATGCGTTCACGCGTTTCGGATTCGCTGAGGGGTTCGGGTAGAAATTTCCGGCCGATGACTTTTTCGTACAGTTCAATATAGCGGTTGCTGATGGTGTTTACCCAATCATCGCTCATCGCAGGAACGGTTTGTCCTTCTTTGCCCATAAAATTGTTTGCGATCAGCCATTCACGTACAAACTCTTTGCTGAGCTGCAACTGCCTTTCGCCGGCGGCCTGTCTTTTTTCAAAACCATCTGCATAAAAATAGCGGGAAGAATCCGGGGTATGTACTTCATCCATCAGGTAGATCGTGTCGCCGATTTTGCCAAATTCATATTTGGTGTCAACGAGGATCAATCCTTGTTTTGCCGCAATTTGTTTCCCGCGTTCGAACAATTGCAGGGCGTATTTTTCAAGTACAGAAAATTCTTCTTCGCTGGCGAGGCCGGTAGCAATGATCTGTTCGCGGCTGATGTCTTCGTCGTGTCCCGCCTCGGCCTTAGTGGAAGGCGTGATAATGGGAGAAGGGAAAAAATCATTTTCTTTCAGTCCTTCTGGTAATGCCACGCCGCAGAGTTCACGTTTGCCGCTTTGGTAGGTGCGCCAGGCATGACCGGTACAGTTTCCGCGCACAACCATTTCGATGCGGAAAGGCACGCATCTTTTGCCAACAGAGACGTTTGGGGCGGGTGTACTGAGCAGCCAGTTGGGGCAGATGTCGCGCGTAGCCTCAAGCATATAGGCAGCGATTTGATTCAGCACCTGGCCCTTGAAGGGAATGGGGCGGGGGAGGATTACGTCGAAGGCGGAAATCCTGTCGGATGCTACCATCACCAGCCAGTTGTCGCCGATGGTGTATACGTCCCTGACCTTGCCGCTGTAAAATTTTGTTTGACCGGAAAATTGAAAGGATGCCATGCCGCGAAATTACGGGCACCAGGTATATCACAGTGCCCAAAATATCAACACAATATGCGCATTTGAGCAAAATATATTTTTGCCGGAAACCGGTACAAATTAGTACTTTGCTTAAGATTCTATTAACAAAACTGCCATTATGAAAAAATTGTTCCGCTGCCTTCTGTCAGTGTTGTGTGCTGTGCTATGTTTTACTTATTCCCAGGCACAGACAGTCACGGTAACAGGTACTGTAAAAAACGCCGGAACCAAGGAGGCCGTACCCGCTGTTTCGGTGACGGTTAAAGGAACTTCCGCCGGTACTTTCACCAATGAGCGGGGTGAATTCAAAATTGTTACTGCACAAAAACTTCCTCTTACACTTGTTGTCAGTTCGGTTGGTTTTGAAAGCCGGGAGATAACAGTAAATGATTTATCGGGACTTAGTGTAGAGCTGACACCCTCGTCCAGCCTGGGAACGGAAGTAGTTGTTTCCGCCAGCCGTGTTCCGCAGCGTATTCTCGAATCGCCCGTGTCCATTGAAAGAATCAATGCTGCGAATATCCGCAATGCGCCTGCAGCCAGTTACTACGATATTCTTAGCAGCCTTAAGGGTGTTGACTTCACTACTTCTTCACTCACTTTTAAAACACCCAGTACCCGCGGTTTCAACGGTAGTGGTAGTACCAGGGTAAACCAGTTGGTGGATGGAATGGATAACCAGGCACCCGGTTTGAACTTTTCTGTAGGTGGCGTTATTGGTCTAACCGAACTGGATGTTGACAATGTGGAATTGCTGCCCGGCGCTTCGAGTGCATTGTATGGTCCGGGTGGTATGAATGGTACCATTCTTATCAGCAGTAAAAATCCTTTTAAGTACCAGGGACTCTCTTTCCAGGTTAAAGAAGGGATCATGAATACCGATAGCCGTTTCCGGTCTCTATCGCCCTACCATAACTGGTCCGCTCGCTGGGCAGAAAAAGTATCAGACAAATTTGCCTTCAAAATTGGGATGGAACTTGTTGCTGCGAAAGACTGGCTCGGTTATGATCAGCGTAATTATTCCCGTACAGGTACCAACGGAAAGATCATTGCAGGTGATCGTGCAACAGATCCGAACTATGATGGAATCAACGTGTACGGCGATGAAACGACCATTGATATCCGCTCCAACGTATTTCCCGGCATCGCTGCTGCGGCACCTTTCCTGAAAGGGTTTCTGGATACGCTCAATGGTGGCAGACCGATGAACGTTTCGCGTACGGGTTACAATGAAAGTGATGTGATCAACCAGAACACGCTTAACTATAAATTATCCGGCGCACTGCATTATAAACTCAGTCCCAAAACCGAAGCGATACTGGCCGGTCATTGGGGAACAGGTAACACTGTATATACCGGTAGTGAACGTTACAGTCTTCGTGCGCTGAAAGTTGGTCAGTATAAATTTGAAATCAACAATCCCAACTGGTACCTGCGCGCCTACACGACGCAGGAAGATGCAGGCGAGAGCTACAATGCAACAGTTACTACAAGATTGGTAAACGAAGCCTGGAAACCCAGTGGAGGTTCCAATGGCTGGTATGCGACCTATAGCCAGGCATACATCGGTGCCCGCCTGAATGGTGCTACTGATTTTAATGCACAAACACTGGCCAGGGCAACGGCGGATGTGGGTCGCCCTGCGCCCGGCAGCGACCAGTTCAAGACCCTTTTCGACCAGGTACGCAGTGTTCCCATTTCGAAAGGGGGTGGTTTGTTTGTAGATAAAACAAACCTGTACATGCTCGAAGGCCAGGCT
>JAGWTK010000342.1 GCA_028876035.1 Bacteroidota bacterium | reverse complement strand
CCTGGTCGTGCAGCCGCATGAACGTACCGCCCATACTAATGATATCATCATCGGGGTGGGGAGAGAAGATAACACACCGTTTTGGGTAGGGGCTCATTCTTTCCGGCGGATTGGGCAGCGGCGTACTCTTTCCACCGGGCCAGCCCGTAATACTGTCGCGCAGCATGTAAAACACCTGCATGTTTATTTCGTAGGCGTCTCCCTTTTCTACGAGCAGTTCGCTCAATCCATTGTCGTTATAGTCTCGTCCTGTTAAACTTAAAATGGGTTTGTTCAGTTTAAGCGCCATGTGCACCACGGCTTTCTTCATCATCGCCGGTGTCCATTCATACTCGCCCGTAAGCCAGGGAAATTTGAAGCGCGTCAGTTCAGATGCGGCAATCTCATCCACCACAAACAGCGTGTCACCGTGCTGTTGCAACAGGGAAGCAGGAATATGTTCTGTTACCACACCTTCTACGGCCTCGCGGATGACGGGCGCTTTCATTTGTCCCCATGCCATCAATATGATTCGGCGGGCTTTCATGATTACGCTGATGCCCATCGTTATGGCCAGTCGCGGTACATTAGCGATACTTTGAAACTCATGTGAGTTGGCTACGCGGGTTGAATTTTCCAGCGGTACAAGCCTGGTTTTGGAGAACAAACTGGACCCAGGTTCATTGAACCCGATATGCCCGTTGTTGCCGATGCCCAGGATTTGAAGATCGATTCCGCCGGCTGCCTCTATCTGTGCATCGTAATCGGCGCAGAATTTCTTTATATCGTCTTTCGCGATCTCACCATTGGGAATATGGGTGTTCGCGGCATCAATATCTACATGGTCGAACAGATGCTCTTTCATAAACAGGTTGTAGCTCTGCAGGGCATCTTTGTCGATTGGGTAGTACTCGTCAAGATTAAAGGTTACTACGTTCTTAAAGCTAAGCCCTTCCTCGCGGTGCAGGCGAATCAGTTCTGCGTATACGGTTTTGGGAGAAGAACCCGTGGCAAGGCCCAGTACACATTTTTCTCCTTTTGACTGTTTTTCTCTAATCAGTGCAGCAATTTCTCCGGCGATAAATGCAGACCCTTGCTTGAGGGAGGGGAATATCGATACAGGAATTTTTTCCAGCGAGTCTACCATGCTCATAAATACAAGTGTTTTAGGTGGGCGTAATGTGGTTGCGAAAATAAAGGCTATTTTACAGAATGCCAACCGTATTGAAGCCGGTGCATTCGCAAAAGCGCACAAATTCGGGCTGAAATCAACATCGGTTCGCAACACAAACGATTGCGTATTCGCGGGAGATGCGTGCGTTTAGCCGGCATACCCTATTTTTATGACAAATTTTACGGATTGAAGACGGTTTTAACAGCCCGCCAGCTCGCCATTACCATTCAAAGGCTTAGCCAGCAAATTCTCGAGAATCATATTGACCTGCGCGATACGGTCATCATCGGCATACAGCCGCGCGGCATTTTTTTTTCCGACCGCATAGTGGCAGAATTGGCGAAAGATCCTGGCGTAGAACAAGTGGCTTACGGCAAACTGGATATTACTTTTTACCGCGATGATGTGCGGCGGCAGCTCCATATTGCCAATGCCACCAACATTCCTTTCAGCATTGAAAACAAAAATGTGATCATTGTTGATGATGTATTGTATACGGGCAGAACCATCCGGGCTGCCCTGGATGCCTTGCTCGATTTTGGCCGGCCCGCACGGGTGGAACTTTGTGTACTGGTGGATCGGCGGTTCAGCCGCCAGTTACCCATTCAGGCAGATTACACGGGTAAATCGATCGACTCCATCATCACGCAAAAAGTAAAAGTATTCTGGCAGGAAAAAGACGGGGAAGAACTGGTGGCCCTGCTGGAGTAAAGGCATCGACGTTTTACACTGCGAAACTGGAACCACAGCCGCAGGTTTTGCTGGCGTTTGGATTGGAAAAGGTAAATCCCCTCGCATTGAGCCCATCCTGCCAGTCGATTTCCATACCCATCAGGTAAAGGGCATGTGCCGGCTTCATGAGGTAGTCGATCCCGTTTTCCGTGTAAACCGTATCTGATGCATCCTGGTCATCAAACCCGAGCACATAACTCATTCCTGAACATCCCCCACCTTTTACACCTACACGCAATTTCTTTCCGGCTTCTACCGAACCATTGCCCAGCAGGCGCCTGATTTCGGTTGCCGCCCGCTCCGTAAACGCCACCGGTGATGTTATTGTCGTTTCCATGCTTTCAGATTTTCAGTCAAAATAACAACAAATCAGGCGTAATTCAGTTTATAGGGCGGTGTTAAAACCAACCTGACGGATCATTACATTTGCAGCAAAACCATTCGAATGGACAATATTACCATTATCATCGGCGTGGCAGTACTCATTGTGCTGCTGATTCTTTATTTCTATTTCTATAAGAAAGACACCAAATCAATCGGTTCACAACCCCTGCCCGCAGCCGCAGCAGCAGCGCCTGCAAATTCAGCGGGCAATACACATAGCCTGCAACTCGCCGCTTACGAACGCCTGGTAATACTGGCAGAGCGAATTGCGATTCCGAACCTGCTTAGCCGAACAGGACAGCCAGGGCTCGACAAAACGCAAATGCAGCAACTGCTTACCCAAACCATCCGCCAGGAATTTGAACACAACCTTTCGCAGCAGATTTATGTGAGCAGCGAAGCCTGGGATGCTATCCGAAGTCTGAAGGATCAAAATATTCATCTTATCAACCAGGTAGCATCTGTATTGCCACCCGAAGCGACTGGTTTGGATCTGAGCAAAAAGGTGCTCGATTTCGTCCTCAACCAACCACAGGGCCCCATGCACAACCTCGTGCAGGACCTCATTAGCGGCGAAGCCAAAAAGTTGCTGCACTAAGCACCCGAGGTTAAACCGTTCCGGGTAAGTACATTTGCAAAAAAACGGAATGGGTAACACCGCATCAGGTAAAGGACTCCGCATTGCCCTTATCGGGTATGGAAAAATGGGCAAGGCCATCGAGGCCATTGCGGTTGAGCGTGGTCATAGCATCGTACTTACCATCGATATCGAAAATGCACATGAATGTACACCCGAAAACCTGCAGCGGGCAGATGTAGCGATCGAGTTTACAAGTCCGCACAGCGCATTCGGGAATGTTATGCTTTGCCTGAAGGCAGGTATTCCTGTTGTTTGCGGAAGCACTGGCTGGCTCAGTCAGCTGGAGCAGGTGAAAAAATTTTGTGAGCAGGAGCAGGGCTGCTTTCTCTACGCCAGCAATTTCAGCATTGGTGTAAATATCTTCTTTGAGATTAACAAGCGCCTGGCCCAGCTCATGCAGCCGCATCCGGAATACGATGTAACAATGCAGGAAGTGCATCATACCCAGAAAAAGGACGCGCCCAGCGGCACGGCCGTAACCCTCGCTGAACAAGTGCTGGAGTCGATACACCGCAAGACAGAATGGGTAAACCATCCGGCAGGCAAAGCGTCTGAACTTTATATAGAAAGTGTCCGGGAAGATCCCGCACCCGGTACCCATGTTGTCAGTTATCGCTCAGCGATTGACACTATTGATATTATCCATACTGCCCATAGCCGCACCGGTTTTGCTACCGGCGCCGTGCTGGCTGCTGAATTTGTTCACGGGAAAAAAGGTATTTTTAGCATGAAGGATGTGCTCGGATTCTGAATCTGTGGTGCTTTCCCTTTCCTATCGCCAAACACCCATACATAACGAATGCTTTCAAAAAAAACCCAGTACGCTTTCAAAGCCCTCATGTACCTGGCACAGCAGGACGATAAATCACCCGTGCTGATCGCCGAGATTGCAAAAAAGAAAAAGATCCCGCTTAAATTCCTCGAGAATATTCTCCTTGAACTGAAGAAGGCTGGCATACTCGACAGCAAGAAGGGAAAAGGCGGCGGTTATTATTTTGCTGTGCCACCGTCGCAGGTGCCCGTGGCAAAAGTCATCCGGATGCTAGACGGCCCGATTGCCCTGTTGCCCTGCGTCAGCCTTAATTTCTATGAACGTTGTAAGAATTGTGACGAGAAAAGCTGCGGACTGCACGACATGATGGTGAATGTGCGCGACGCTACCCTGCGGGTTTTAGAAAAGCGCAGTCTGGCAGACATGGCCAGGAAATAAGATATCGCGGTATTACAGATAACGTACCCACCATTGCCGGTGGGTATTTTTGTAGTGTTTGAACCAGCGGCACAGCGGATACATCGTTCCCACAATAAAAAGCCATATCGCGTAAACTACCGGTAGCGGATAACCGAAGTTTGCCGGCCGGAAGCCAAATGGTGATGAGGCAGTATAGGCCTCGCTGAACGAATGGCCTGATGCGAAGAAAGCAGGCACGCACAGGAGGTGTATCAGCAGGAAATGGCCAATGAAATAAAACAGTGGCACGTTTCCGTAGGTTGTAAGCGTTCGCACAGCCTTTCCCTGCCAGCTTTCTGCAACTGCCAGCAACACAAGTGCAGGGCCGAGTGTCATGCAGGAAAACAGCAGTGAGGGTGGATACTTGTTTACATTGATAAACGACAGAAAGGTATACCAGGCGTTCTTTTGTGTAGTCCAGGGTGCAGGGTTGCCATAGCCATTCATAAAACGCAGCACGACAAAGAAAACCATCAATACGGCGCCGCTGCGGAGCAACAGGGCGCGCCGGAAAACCGGGCTGTACTTTGGCTGGAAAAGGGTGCCGCAACAATACCCAAGAATCATAATGCCGGTCCAGGGCAAAACCGAGTAGCCCATCAATACCATATGCTTTGCATTGAGCGCGAAAACGGCATTGCGCCCATGCAACAATAAAAACAGGGTGTTCTGAC
>JAGWTK010000341.1 GCA_028876035.1 Bacteroidota bacterium | reverse complement strand
GGAAGTGCTGTAACACTGAGTTCCTTCGGTAGCTTGTTCAGTGTTTCAAGCTGCTTATAGGTAGCGCTTACTTTTTTCTTCTCATCGCGGTATTTCTCCAGGTTCAGCGAATACACTTTGTCATTTTCTTTGGCCAGCCATTCTGTGTTGGTTTTAATCAGGTTGAACGCGGGGTTTAAACTAACCCTTGCCTGGCTGGAAGCCTTGATATTGCTGATATCAAAACTGTACTTCCAGGGCGTATAGTCTGCCTTTTGAATTTCATCCCAGGGAAGCGCGTCGGGATCGTCTTTTTCACGAAGCTTGGAGTATTCGTAAAAGTCGGGCAGCACTACATCAGAGGCCACGCCTTTCAATTGGGTAGAACCACCATTAATGCGGTAGAACTTCTGTAAAGTGAGTTTAATCGTTCCCAGGTCACTGTTAGCCGCCATAAAACCCTGTGTTTTGTCGAGGCCAATGTTCCGCTGCACGGTTCCTTTTCCGTAGGTGCTGGTACTGCCTACGATGATACCGCGTTTGTAATCCTGGATGGCGGCTGCAAAAATTTCAGAAGCCGAGGCGCTGAATTCGTTCACCATTACAGCAAGCGGTCCGTCGTACAATACATTCCGGTCACGGTCACGCAATACACTTGGTTTTCCATCGCGGTCACGCACCTGTACCACTGGACCCTCATCTACAAAAAGGCCGACCATTTTCACTACGTCGTACAATGAACCACCACCATTGGTGCGCAGGTCCAGGATAATGCCGTCTACTTTCTGGTCTTTCAGCTTTGTAATTTCTTTGGCGACATCATCGGCGCAACGGCGACCTTTCGGATCATCAAAGTCGGCATAGAATTCAGGTAAATAGATAAAGCCAATTTTTGATTTGCCATTGCTTACCACCGCACTTTTGGCAAAAGTTTCATCCTGCACGATTTCGTCGCGGATGAGTTTTACCAGTTTCACGGAGCCATCTGCTTTGCGTATGGTTAGCCTGACTTCTGTACCTTTTTTACCGCGGATTATTTTTACAGCATCCTGTACGTAATAGCCTGCCAGATCTACGGGTTCTTCCTCACCCTGACCAACTTTGAGGATGTAGTCACCTACTGCAATTTCACCACTTTTGTAGGCCGGACTACCGGTGAGGATGGTGTTTACTTTGATGTTTCCATCATCATATACCAGTGAAGCACCAATACCATAAAACTTACCACTCATTTCTTCGTCGAATGATCTTTTCTCAAGCGGCGGGAAGTAATCGGTATGTGGATCCATGGTTTGGGTGATGGTATTCACATACCTGCTGAACAATTCGCTTTCGGTGAGCTTAATTTTGTAATTATCGAACATGCGCTCTGTAGCTTTCAATACTTTTTCACGCGCATCCTTTTCCATCTCTTCGTTCGTACGTACCACAAAGCCTTGCTTGCCCTTATTCTTCTCCTGGGCCTCCTGCATGTCTACCAGCCGGTCGAGCACCAGGTATTTAAGGCGCAGGCGCCAGAAATTGCGGCGGTCTGCCTCAGTGGCCGGAAAATCGCGTTTATCAGCATCCGCAATAAAAGTTTCATCTTTTGAAAAATCAAAAGGCTGTGCAAGTATTTCCTTGTATAATTTTTCTACTTCGGGAAGTCTTTTATGGAAAAGGTCAGAAGCTGCCGGAACAAAGGCAACCGGTCCGCCGAGTATCTCATCGTCGATCTTTGTTTCGAATCGTTTCAGATCTGTAATGTCTGACTGAAGGAATACACTTTTGTCCTGGTCAACCATCGCTACATACTTCTTAAAAACCTCTTTGGAAAATTTATCATTGATGTCTTTTGGGCTGTAGTGGATTTCAGCCAGCATTTCGCCCACGTTGTGGAGGATTTTTTCATACCGGGTAGGCGGATTATCATTCCCTGTTCCCATTCCGCGAAAAGCAATAAATACACCTGCCAACAGGATGGTTAGCAGTACAGGTAAGCTTCTTTTACTAAACATAAACTGTATAAATTTTTGCATCTATCCAAAATTAACGAATAAAGACGCGGCTTGTTGCCCGGGGATGCAACATTTAACACGCAGTTGACCAATAAATTACACGAGCGGAGTGACTTGTTAAAAAAAGTTAACCCGGAACAATTGTCCGGGTTAAATGCTGGGTAGATGATGGGGCTCGAACCCACGACCCTCAGAACCACAATCTGATGCTCTAACCAACTGAGCTACAACTACCGTTTGGGAGAGCAAATGTAGCACAAAATGCGTTTTTGCCAAAAAACTATTAACTGGAATTGCCCTTTCTTTGCACTTCAAAAAATGCAAATGCCCTGGTGGATATATGTTGAACCCCTTGCCGGCGCCCTGCCCGGCATTATGCTGGTATGGCTAGCCAGGTGGTTGGTGTTTCATCCACGCAGGGAAAGACGCATCGGTCCCCTTCGTTTGCAGGGCTTTGTCTGGAAGCGAAGATCCGCAGTTACGAAGAAGATCGCCGCCGCGGCCGCGGAATGGTTTGATATGGATGCGCTGGCTGCAAAGATGACGGCGCCCGAAAGTGTTGAAAAAATCCTGCCCCAGGCCGAAGTAAAGATTGATGAGTTTTTACGAGTGCGGCTCGTAAAGGCGATGCCGGTAGTAGGCATGTTTATAGGTGATAAGACGATTGGCCAGCTCAAAACTTTGTTTCTGCAGGAGCTGAAGGAATTGTTTCCTGAGATTATGCAGGCATATTTGTCGGGCCTGCAACAGGAATTCAATATTGCATTATTAGTTGAGCAAAAGCTGAATCAAATTCCCGACGAGAAAATATCGTCTTTGTTTAACACTGCAACGGACAGGATTTGGCGCTACGCGTTTGTTGCCGCTGCTATCATAGGCTTGCTCGCAGGATTGATGCAGGCGGTGATTTCCAGTATCGCCCTTCACGCACTTTAAACCCCACCTTTTTAGCTGGTTCCGGAACAAAATTGAGTTTAGAATGTATGCAGCGTTAACACGTTGTTAAGCAATTTGGCATGTACAGAAGTTCATCCGTAATACTGACCGTCTATCCAACAAAGCGATAAGTATTCGCACATACCGCAGGTTACAGGGAAACAGGACGTCTAAAACTCGCTATCTTGCGGCGCTTTATCAATAACAGTGAATAAATGGAACCAATTCAACACATGTTCATGAAAAAAATTTCGTTTCTTTTGGTGCTTTTGGCAGGTGTATTGTCGGCCGATGCGCAATTCCCGGCTGGTGGCGGAGGCCGTCCCGGCGGTATGGGTCGAATGGGGGGTGCTAATATGAACATCGGCCACTTCTACGGTAAACTCGTAGACGCCAAAACGAACAAAGGAATCGACGCAGCTTCGGTGCAACTGTTTATGTCAAAATTTGACACGGTAAGCCGCAAAAGAAAAGACACCCTGGTAGGAGGGATGCTCACGCGCGCGAATGGTGAATTTAGTTTGGAGAACCTGCCGGTATTTGGAAACTATACCCTGAAAGTAACTGCAATCGGGTACGCAGCGATAGAGCAGAAAGTTGCATTTGTGATGAAGATGCCTTCCCAGGACGCACAGGGAAACGCTGATATGAGCCAGGCATTGGCTGGTGTGGATAAAGATTTGGGGAATATAAAAATGCAGGCCGATGCAAAGCTGCTCGATAATGTGACGGTGACAGCCTCCAAACCCTTGTTCCAGATGGGGGTTGACCGGAAGATATTCAACGTAGATAAAAGCCTGGTATCAACAGGGCAAACTGCACAGGAGCTGATGAAGAATATTCCTTCTGTGAATGTTGATATCGATGGTAATGTAACCTTACGCAATGCAGCGCCCACGATTTTTGTGGACGGTCGTCCGACGACATTAACACTTGATCAAATTCCGGCCGATGCGATTGAAAGTGTTGAAATCATCACCAACCCTTCGGCGAAATACGATGCCTCTGGTGGTACAGCCGGTATTCTTAATATCGTTCTGAAGAAAAACCGCAAAACAGGATACAATGGAAACATCCGCGCAGGTATTGACAGCCGCGGTAAAATCAACGCCGGTGGTGATATCAATGTTAAACAGGGAAAAATAAATTTCTTTGCCAGTGGTAATTATGGACAGCGGAAGTCTATTTCCGACGGAACCGTTATAAGCCACAACCTCACCAAACCCATTACTGATGTAAACCAGTCTTCGCATACTGTGTCCAATGGCAGTTTTGCATTTGGAAGGGCCGGGTTCGACTACCTGATGGATAACCGGAATACGTTCACTTTATCGGGTGTGGTAGTTCGTGGTAAGTTCCACAACGATGACGACTTAAATTTCGATTCGCTCTCTAACGGTAATATTTATACGCATGGCACACAACTGACTACGTCGGAAGCCATGTTCCGGAACGTTGGTGGTGCATTGGGATACAAACATAATTTTGCAAAAGCCGGTAAGGAACTTACTTCCGACATCAATTTCAACAGCAGTAATAACAACAATAACGGCCTTTACAATATCAATCTGTTCGATCCCGTGACGGGAGCCGTAAAAGCAAGCAATTATCTCCGTAAAACAGATGGAACAGGTACCAATCGTTTCTTTACAGCGCAGGTCGATTATGCCAACCCGATATCTGATAAGGTGAAAATTGAGATGGGGGCAAGGGCCGCTATAAGGAATAACACCAATATCGCCAATAACTACATCTATGATTCTGCCAATGCAAAATACAATTACAATGCGTCATTAAGTTCCAACTACAAATTTGACGACAGGGTATATGCTGGCTATGTAACGTATTCGCAGAAACTAAAATCCTGGAGCTACCAGGCTGGCTTACGCGTGGAAAGTTCAGACTACACCGG
>JAGWTK010000015.1 GCA_028876035.1 Bacteroidota bacterium | reverse complement strand
CCGGATTTACACATAGTATCTGGGGTTAACCTTTTAAAGCCATAAGGATAAAGCAGCAAACAAGGTGATGATCAGCAGGGCCGGACTAAGTTCTTTCGCCTTGCCGCTTGCTAATTTGATAAGGGTATAGCTGATAAAACCCCAGGTAATGCCCTGGGTGATCGAATAGGTAAATGGAATCAAAACCATAGACAAAAAAGCCGGAATGGCTTCATCGCTGGCGGACCAGTTGATGCGTGTCACCGGCTTCATCATAAACACCCCCACCAATACCAGTGCCGGAGCGGTGGCAATGGCAGGAACGACAGACAACAATGGGGCGGTAAAAAGAAAAGGAAGGAATAAGAATGCAGCGGTTACAGCAGTTAGACCAGTTCTGCCGCCTGCCCCGATGCCAATGGCAGATTCAATATAGGCGGTACCCGGACTAGAACCCAGGATACCTGCCATGGTGGTGGATACTGCATCTGTTAGCAAAGATTTTTTCAATTGCCTGGGTTCCCCGTTTTCATCCAGTAAGTCCGCCGCTTCCGACAGACCGATAAAGGTGGATAGACTGTCAAACATGTCGGTAAAAACAAATGCAAAGATGACCGGTACCATTGACCATTTGAGGGAGTGAACGAGATCGAGCTTCCCAATCAGGCTAAAATCGGGCCATGCCAACAGTCCTTTCCATGCTACCAACGGCGTGAGCGCTGTTGCGTACCATCTACCAATCGGATACGCGGCCAGCGTTGTAAACAAGATTCCGAGCAGGACGGCCGCTTTCTGTTTCCGTACAATCAAGACCGCCGTGAAGAACAATCCTGCCAGGAAAGTAAGCGTTGCTGCATTCAGCGTACCAGCTCCGATAACAGTCGCTGGCTGGTGTACGATAAACCCAGCATTGATGCATCCAATCAATGTTATAAAAAGACCAATGCCCGCAGCAATGGCGTGTCGCAACGACTTTGGGATTGCCCGCACAATATATACCCGGATATTAAAAACCGATAGGAGAAGAAACACGATGCCTGCCCAGAACACCGCGCCCAGTGCAGTTTGCCAGGGCACCTTCATGCCAATCACGACTGAAAATGTGAAGAAGGCATTCAAACCCATACCCGGCGCCACCAGTATTGGATTCTTTGCATATAAACCCATCATGAGGCTGCTGAAGAAACATACGAGCACGGTTGCGGTTACAACAGCCGGGAAAGGCAAACCTGCTTTGCTGAGGATAGATGGGTTGACAACAATGATATAAGCGGTAGCCAGGAAGGAAGAAAACCCCGCGATAAGTTCTGTCCTTATGTTCGAATGATTTTTCCTGAGCGCAAAGAATTGCTCCATGCGATCAAATGTACCGATTTTAGCTGTTGGCGGTTGGCTATTGACCAGCGTGCTTGTATGAAATCTGTTTTCACGATTGAATCGATAAAGCCTCCTGCCCCTTACCCCTTGCCACCGTCATTCAAACAACTGGTAAAGCCCCACAATCATCAGCGTAACAGCGATAGAGGTAAGTCCGTACAAAATATAATCATACAAAGCCGGGATGGGGTTGACCAGTGTAAGCACGCAACTGATAAACCCAAGAAAGGCACCTACGCCGAGGTAAATAAAGCCGGCAAACTGGCGCCGTGCGTACCTTGCTTTTTTAAATGCCTGCAGCGAGTGGCTGATTTCTTCCTCCGTGAGTCCCTTTTGTTGCAATTGCTCGCGAATAGTGTCGGTAGCCAGCTTGTCCGTTAGCCATTGCTGAATGGCCGATGAATCGGTTATGGTAGTGAGGGTTGACATGGCAATCGATTTACGTGGCGCTGTTCTCCTAATATACGACATTTCAATTGCCCGCCTTCCTTACATTTACAGCACAAACCCGCATTATGTACGCCGCTGAAGAAACGAAGAAATTGCAGGAAAATAGCAGGCAATTACTGACAGCCCTGTCTGCTAAAGGTATTGGCCCGGATCAAGTCGATGCACTCAGGAAGGTGTTGCGTTTTCACGAACACCGTTATTATGTGATGGACGATCCCCTGCTCGCCGATTACGAATACGATCAGCTCTACAAGGCATTGGAGAAACTGGAAGCGGAAGACCCTGCATTGGTGACACCCGATTCACCCACACAGCGTGTAGCAAAAGGACTTACCAAAGACTTCCCGACCGTGCAACATTTGGTGGGCATGCTGTCGCTTGAGAACTCGTACAATGCAGATGACCTGCTCGACTGGGACCGAAAAGTGCGCGAAGCCAGCGGGCTGAGCGAAATAGAATATTGCGCAGAGCCAAAGTTCGACGGCGCGAGCATTTCACTGATTTATGAGAACGATATCCTGAGCCGCGCTGCTACCCGCGGTGATGGTGTTGCAGGTGATGAAATCACGACCAATATCCGCCAAATTGGTTCTGTGCCGTTGTCGGCACGCTTTTCAGAATATGGGTTGCAACAGGTAGAAATCCGCGGCGAAGTACTCATGAGCAAAAAGAGTTTTAAGAAGTACAACGATGAGCTGGCAGCACAAGGGTTGCCTCCACTGGCCAATCCACGGAATGCTGCATCGGGTTCGCTCCGGATTAAAGATCCTGCTGAAGTAAAGCGCAGAAATCTTGAAGCATTTCTGTACCACATCAGCTTTTATACAGCAGATGGTTTGAATGAAGCTACCAGCAGAAAAGGAGAGAAGGCGCTTTCTACGCATAGTGGTTCCCTCGAAATGCTCTGGGACCTCGGCTTCAGAAGCCCCGTAAAAGAAAAAAAGGTCTTCAAAAATATTCAGCAGGTAATCGACTATACGCTTTCGTTTGAAGCTGGCCGTGATGACCTTCCCTATGAAATCGATGGGATGGTGATAAAGGTGAACAGCATGGAATTGCAGGACAAATTGGGCCAAACCAGTCACCACCCGCGCTGGGCGATTGCCTATAAATTCAAAGCCCGGCAGGCCACCAGCAAGCTGCGGAGTGTAGAGTTCCAGGTGGGGCGCACTGGTTCTGTTACGCCGGTTGCCAAGATCGATCCGGTTCCCATTGGCGGTGTTACTGTTTCATCTATATCCTTGTTTAATGAAGATGTTATCCGTGAAAAGGATTTGATGATTGGCGATACGGTACTGGTAGAAAGAGCCGGTGATGTAATACCATACATCGTAAAAAGTCTCGCCGAACTGAGAACAGGAAAAGAATCGGACATTGTATTTCCGCGCAATTGCCCCGTTTGTGGTCATACACTGGTGAAGCCGGCGGAGGAAGCTGTTTGGCGTTGCGTCAATCCCGTATGCCCGGCACAGGTGGTTGAACGCATCATACATTTTGTAAGCAAAGATGCAATGGACATTCGCAGTTTTGGAGAAGCGAACGTGCGCAAGTTGTATGAATTGGGTCTGCTGCAAAGTATTCCAGGTATCTACCGGCTGGATTTTGATAAGATTGGAACGCTTGGGGGATTTGGTAAGAAATCAATCGAAAACCTGCAGGCCGCAATTGAGAAATCAAAACAGCAACCATTGCACCGCGTTATATTCGGGCTGGGCATTCGTTATGTTGGCGAGACGACGGCGAAGATATTAGCCAATGCCATCAGTTACCTCCCCGATGCGGCTGCATTATCACAAGAGGATCTCCTGAACCTTGAAGACATCGGTCCCAAGGTAGCGGGCAGCATTTACGAATTCTTTCACAACGCTGATAACATCACACTGCTACAGGAACTGGAAGCAACCGGCGTACAACTGCGCAGCGCAAAATCGCCCGTAGCAGCGGGTGGCAGCCTGGAGGGAAAAACATTTCTTTTCACCGGTACCCTGGTTCAATTGAAAAGAACAGAAGCGGAAGAAATGGTAGAGGCAAACGGCGGGAAATTGCTAAGTGGCGTAAGCAGTAAATTGAATTACCTCGTGGTGGGAGAAGATGCTGGCTCTAAGTTGGAAAAAGCAAAAAAGATCAACACTGTACATATCATTACGGAGCAGGAGTTCATGGAAATGATTGGCAAATAAGACAACTATCGGCGCTTGCAGGGATTGCTGTTGTTGGCTGCAACTAAGGACAGGCAAGGCTTTTGAAAAAGTCAATTAAAAAGTTTAAAGCTGCAATATTTCTGTAACTTTAAAAAAACACCAGCATGATAAAAGCACTATCCGCCGAAGTATGGAAACCTTTGCAGTTTCCCGGATGGAAGCAGCTCCGAAACAAATACGCTTTGTCTTCCAGCGGGCGTATTGCTAGTTTCAAAGATGATGTGCTGCAGGATGGAAAGCTCCTGCAGGGTTCCATCACTACCGGTTACAAGACCCTGAACCTGCATCGACCTGAAAACAATGGTACGCTTTACATCCACCGCGAAATTGCCCGCCTGTTTGTCAAGAAACCTTCACTTAAACACAAGTATGTTATCCATGCTAACCACAATAAGATGGATAACAGCGCTAAAAATCTCCAATGGGCTACGCTGGAAGGCATGATCGAACACCAGCAGAAAAGTCCGGCCAAACTCGCTTACAAAAAAGTGCAGGCGAACCGTACTGTTGGTTTGAAATTGAGTGCCGCACAGGTAAAAGCCATTAAGAAAACCCTCACTGATCCAAAGCGCAAACTCACCATCAAACAGGTTGCTGTAAAATATGGCGTGAGTGAAATGACGATGTATCGCATCAAGAGCGGCGAGAACTGGGGCCGCGTAAAGAAATAACGATTACTTACATTACAAGATTGAAAAGGACAGCGGAAGCTGTCTTTTTTTTTGTGAGCATGAGCTTGAGGTGAGAGGTGAGAGGTAAGTGTGAGAAGGCAAGATGGAGGTTAAGAAGCCGTTTGAATGACTACTTATGAGCGGCAGGGTGCTGCATTTTTGTAAATGGTCCGTATTTGTGCTGCGCAGCCGGATAGCTGTCATTGAACGGGCCTATGGGATAATCAAATGCCTTTTCGGATATTTTTGGCCAGTCAAGGGACCAGTCTTTGTCGGGCCGGCTGCGGCTGTTGATAAATGCAGCTACATCCCAGGCCTCTTCGTCTGATAAAACCGGTGCATCGTGAGTGCTTTGCGCAAAAGGCATATTAAACTTTACAAATGCTGCCATCCTGGAAATACGATAAAGACCGGCACCCGTATTGAAACTGTGCGGCCCCCACAACGGCGGGTAGGCATACCCGTTGTTACCGGGAGCTGGCTGTCCTTCCCCGCCGGCTCCGTGACAACGCGCGCATTGACCATTGTAGACGAGCCGGCCTCTTGCTGAATCTGCTGCACGTTCGAGAAATGGCAGACTGGCCAGTCCAACACCCGTTGGTTTTTGATGCGGTGCAATCGCCTGGCCAAGCCAACGCAGGTATGCAAGCATCGCTTCCATTTCCCTGCTATTGCTGTCGAGCGGTGCCCCGTTCAAACTGCGTTGCATACAATCATTGATGCGGAAGCTGAGTGTCTCAATCCGGCCACTACGCGGGCGATATACCGGGTAGGTGGCGGCTGCTGCGACCAGGGCGTTACCCCAGGCACGTGTGCCCGCATCAAGATGACAATTCTGGCAATTCATGCCGTTGCTGAGGTGAGCAACATTGCCTGCTGGTCCGAGATAGTCGGCCGTATGAACTATGAGCTCCCGGCCATAACGGATTAAAGACGCGGCGCTGTCATCTCCCAGTGCTGCTAAAGATGGCAGCTTCCATTGCAGGGAATCGTTGATGAGTACTGGGTTAACTGTTTTTGTTTCGCTTCGGAATACATCTCTTGCTACCACTGCAGCAACCGCAATCATAATAACCACCGGCGGCCAATGCCGGCGCAATACCTGCAACATCGTTATTGGTTTAGTGGGGGAGTTTATTTCTGGTAAGGCCATACACCCAGGTGCCTGCAATCGCACTCAGCAGCGTTACGATAACCACTGTGCTACCGCTTCCAATTTGTGCAAACAATGGTCCGGGACATGCACCTGTCAATGCCCAGCCGAATCCGAAGAGCAGTCCGCCATATACCTGGCCTTTACTAAATTTTTTCGATGGCAATAAGATCGGCTCGCCGTGAATGGTTTTTAATTTTAATTTTTTTATCAGCCATACACTCAGGATACCGGTCAAGACTGCTGTGCCAATGACACCATACATATGAAAGCTTTGCAGCCTGAACATTTCCTGGATCCTAAACCAGGAAATCACCTCTGCTTTTACGAGCAGGATACCAAACCAGATGCCCGCAGCGAGGTATTTCAGGTTATACCACCAGGGATGGGACAGCTCGGATTCGTTTACGCAAACCGCGTCTAGTGAGCGTGTTTCAAAATCAGTATTTTCTTCCAGATAACGCTGATGGCGGATAATATTTTGCTCCTGGGTATTCACAGAATAAGGTTTAAAGATGAAGTATAAGTGGAATAAACAAGTTGGCTACTACAAAGCCTCCTGCCATAAAGCAGCAGGTAGCTACGAGTGAAGGCCACTGCAGGTTGGATAGTCCCATGATCGAATGCCCGGATGTACAGCCTCCGGCATACCTTGTTCCGAAACCCACCATAAAGCCACCGACGATCATTAGCAGGAATCCTTTCAGCGTAAACAGGTTCTTCCAATTGAACAGATCGGCAGGTACCAACCCGTTAAAATTTTCTATGCCGTAGGATTGAAGTGAAGTTTTCAACACAGGATCAACCGCCACCGGGGCATGATCAGACAATAGTCCTGCTGCAATAAAACCACCGGCAATAATCCCTGCGGCGAAGAATAAGTTCCAGGCTTCTTTTTTCCAATCATACCGGAAAAAAGAAATGTTGGCCGGGAAACAGGCGGCGCAGATGTGCCGCAGGCTGGATGATATGCCAAATGTTTTATTGCCAAGAATCAGCAATAAAGGTACCATCAGGCCAATCAGCGGCCCGGCTATCCACCAGGGCCAGGGCTTTTGTATCCATTGAATTAGTTGCATGCTTAAAGGTAGGGGCTAAAAAGGAAACAGTCCTGCCGCAGCAAGACTGTTTTAAATGGTCACCGGGATGATTAGTTCACCAGGGGCTCTAGTACCTTTTGCAACTGTTTGACCGGCACTACACCGGATTGCCTCCATTTAATGGCGCCTTTCTGAAACACAATGAGCGTTGGTACGCCCTGGATTTGATAGGCACTGGCAGCAGCCGGGTTTTTATCTACATCTACCTTGATGATAGTGATATTGTCACCCATGGTTTGCTTTAATTCTTTCAGCACGGGTGCCATCACCTTGCAGGGACCGCACCATTCTGCAAAAAAATCTACCAGTACTGGTTTTTCTGAAGCTAATATTTCTGTAAATGCACTCATGTCTTTTTGTTTTGCGTGAACCAATTTGTATGCCAGTACATTCCTTTTACAATTTTCGCTGCAGCTGTGTCCAGGGTCCGCCATTATAGGCTTCCAGTCCGGCTGCTTTCAATGCCCGCACTGCCATTCCGCTGCGAACGCCTGAGCGGCAGCAGGCGATAATGGGTCGCTTGAGCTGCTGCAATTCTTTTATTTTGTTGTTGAGCTGATCCAGGCTGATATTTCTTGAACCTTTGATATTTCCGTCGTTGTATTCAGCACGGGTGCGTACGTCAACAATAACAGCGCCGTTTTTCATGAGTTCTTTAAAATCTGTTTTCGGGCCAAATAATTTTTGGAGGAAGGACATGCGTTGTGTTTTTAATAGTGGCTGTTAAATTTATAATGCAGTGAGTGGTGGCCGGTACTCGCTAAGCGTAAAGCCACCGGTTTCCTTGATGGCTTTTATACCGCCTCTTACATTCACCAGGTTCTGGTATCCGCGTGCCCGGAGAATCGAAATGAAAATGGTGGAACGGTAACCACCTGCACAATGAACATATACTTCGCCTGCTTTGGGAACAGATGCCATATTGTCGTTGATAAAGTCGAGCGGTATATTGATGGCGCTTTCCAGGTGTTCGGAATCGAATTCACTTTTTTTACGGATATCCAGCACTGTTATATTACTGGCATCCTTCATTCGTGCGGACAGTTCCGCCGCTGTAACGGAAACAATCCGGTCGGTTTCTTTTCCCGCATTTTTCCAGCTGGCGAAACCGCCTTCGAGGAAGCCGATGGTATGGTCGTATCCAACCCTTGCCAGCCGTGTAACAACTTCTTCTTCCCGTCCTGGTTCGGTGATAAGCAGTATGGGCTGTGCGATATCCGGCAGGAGCGTGCCGGCCCAGGGCGCGAAGTTGCCGTCTATACCGATATTAATGGAGTTAGGCACAAAAGCCGCTGCAAAAGTTTCTGCATCGCGGGTATCGATGATTACCGCATTTGTTTCGTTGGCAGCTGCTTCGAAGGCATCGGCCGACAGGGCCTGTTTCGCCCGGTGAATAACTTCCGCAATGTTATCATACCCCCGGATATTCATCAGTACATTCATTGGGAAATAAGCGGGTGGCGCTACCAGTCCGTCGAGTACTTCGCTTACAAACTGTTCTTTTCCCAGTCCGGGACGCAGTGCATAGTTGGTAGCTTTCTGATGACCCAGGGTGTCCTGCGTGTCTTTGCTCATATTTTTACCGCACGCACTTCCCGCGCCATGCGCCGGGTATACAATGATATCATCAGCCAGTGGTATGATTTTGTGGCGAAGCGAGTCATACAGATGGCCGGCAAGCAATTCGGGCGTGAGGCCCGGAACAACCTTTTGTGCAAGGTCGGGTCTGCCCACGTCTCCGATAAAAAGCGTATCACCTGAAAAAAGCGCATAATCTTTACCGTTACTATCTCTTAGGAGGTAACAGGTACTTTCCATCGTGTGGCCGGGAGTGTGTAATACACGGAAGCTGATATCACCCAGGGGAATTACCTGGTTGTCGGTTGCTACATGTGCATCGAAAGATGGCTTGGCGCCGGGTCCGTATACAATGGTCGCACCGGTTGCTTTGGCGAGGTCAAGATGCCCCGATACAAAGTCGGCATGAAAATGCGTTTCAAAGACGTATTTGATGGTTGCGCCACGTCGTGCGGCGCGATCAATATAAGGTTGTATTTCACGCAGGGGGTCGATTACAACTGCTTCTCCCCTGCTCTCAATATAATAGGCTCCCTGAGCAAGGCAACCGGTATAAATCTGTTCGATGTGCATAGCCGTGATTGATACCGCAAAATTGCACGCGGGAGATTACCTGAACTATGACTTTTGTCACAGTTGGACGATGCGCGTTTAGAAAATAAATTCCCTCAGCAGGATGTATGCGCTCATTGCGAGAACGAACCATGCAAACCATTTTTTAAGCGACTGGCTATCCATCCTGGTGCCAATACGGCTGCCAGCAAATACGCCTGCCACTGCCAACCCCGTAAAGCCCAGCAGGAAGGGCCACTGCAGCGGGTAGTGCCCCAGGCTGAATATAAAACCAAAGATGGAGTTAATGGCAATGATCAGCAAGGAAGTCCCCACCGCGGTTTTCATGGACAGTCCAACCAGCAGTACCAGCGCGGGAATTATAAGAAAACCTCCGCCGGCCCCGAGGATGCCCGTTACAAGGCCAACCAGTAGCCCTGGCACCAACAGCGACAAAGGGTTTCCCTGGGTTTGGTGGCCGCCGTCCGGTTCAGTCCCGGCATTTTTACCGTGTCGCATCATGGAAAGAGCTGCTACCAGCATCAGCAATGCAAATAATAACATGAGCAGGCTGCCTTTATCGATGGAAACGGCGCCCACCTGCGCGATATGTTGGGGAATTGCGGGTAAGATAAAATGCCGGGCAATGAACACGGTTAAAATAGATGGAATTCCAAATAAGGAGACCGCACGGAAATCCACGAGGTGATTCATGTAGGCTTTGGTGCCGCCCGCAAGACTGGTAACACCCACGATAAAAAGCGAATAAGTAGTTGCCAGTACAGGCTCTGTACGAAACAGGTAAACCAGCACAGGAACTGTTAAAATAGATCCTCCGCCTCCGATCAAACCGAGCGAGATTCCAATCAACACGGCAACGATGTATCCTGTCAGTTCCATTGGTTTGGTTTGGGGCAAAATTGGGGAGTAGCCGGCAATCGACTGGTGATTAATATCACAGTTGTACAATCTCGATGGCTGTTCGATGCAGTTTTATTTTTCCCATCTGTTCCATCTTTTTCAGCAGCCGCGAGATAACTTCCCTCGATGAATTCAGCTCGTCGGCAATTTGCTGGTGGCTGATGCCCACTACTTTTTCGCCGGTGGTGTCGAGGTATCGCTTTAAATAAAACTCCAGCCTTTCATCCATCGCACGGAAAGCCACATGATCCAGCGTTTGCAATAACTCTTCGAACCGGGCGCGGTAGGTATCCAAAACAAACTGGTTCCAGCTTTTGTACAAAAGCATCCATTTGTCCATATTCACCAGCGGTATACTTACTACTTCCGTTTCACCCACTGCAATCGCAAGCACCTGGCTTTTTTCCTGGCGCAAAGTGCAGGCCATGGAAAGGGCACAGGCCTGCCCGGGCTGCAGGTAATACATGAGGTATTCGTTGCCATCTTCATCCTGGCGAAATACTTTTACCAGTCCGGATACAATGAGCATCGTCGACCGCAGTGATTGTCCAGCTTTCAGCAAGGGCTCTCCCGCAGCGAAAGAACGCTGCTGGCAGTGATCAACAATTTCGTCCTGCAGGGCTGGTTCAAAACCAGGAAAGAGTTGGTGCAGCGTATTGCGGTCGATCGTTGGATGCATGGGAATAAAATTACATGAAATCAAGGTCTGCCCGCCGGCTTTTGAAAGGGGATAAAAAATCAGTTTTTCCGGAGGGTTCCTGCTTATTTTTGACTCATTGCCGGGGATTCCGGCATCACACTATTACATGAAACCTTTTTTTGAACCAGGTTGGGTAGAAGCTGGCTGCGATGAGGCAGGGCGGGGTTGCTATGCCGGTCCGGTGTTTGCAGCAGCGGTCATACTGCCAACGGATTTTTCGCATCCGTTGCTCAATGATTCAAAGCAGGTAAGTGAAGAAGATCGCTATTTACTGCGTACTGTGATTTATGAACAGGCTATCGATTATGCCGTAGCAGCAGTTGACGTAGCGGAAATTGATCAGTTGAATATACTCTGGGCTTCCGTAAAAGCAATGCACCTCGCACTCGATCAGCTGAAAAAAAGGCCGCAGTTGTTGCTCATCGATGGAAATAGGTTTAAAAAGTACAGGCGGTTACCTCATCGCTGTATCGTGAAAGGCGATTCATTGTATGCTTCCATTGCCGCCGCCAGCATACTTGCAAAGACCTGCAGGGACGATCACATGAAAATGCTGCATGAAAAGTTCCCGCAGTATGAATGGAACAGTAATAAGGGCTATGGCACCCCCGTGCACCGCCGTGCTATTGAGGCCCACGGACTGTGCATACATCACCGGAAGAGTTTCAATATTCATCCCGAAAGTGCCGGCCCAACTCTTTTCGGGGCGCCCACAGCAGCCGCAGGGCAGGATGAATACTTGAAGTCGTTATAAGAGATCAGCGAGGGAAACGATTTGGTTGATAAGTGCGAACAGTGCTACGCCCACTACATTTCGTGCGCCGATTTTTTCCTGGATATTCTGACGGTAATGTTCAACCGTTTTTGCTGACAAGCGCATTTCCGATGCTATTTCTTTCGTACTTAGCTGCCGGCAAATCAATTTCATGACCCTTTTTTCCTGGTCGCCGAAAATGATGGGTTTGGTTTTTTTTACGGTCATGATACTATCTGCTGATAGGCCGTAGAGCTTTTCAGAAACCGTAGAACAGTAGTAAGGACGGTGTACGCGCACGGAGCGGATTGCGTTGATGATTTCTTCCCGGTTGCTGTTTTTGGAGAGATAACCGATCGCGCCAGCATGTATCATGCTCATAATAGTGGTCGTATCGGTAAAAGCAGAAAATGCAACCACTTCTACATTTGGATGATCGTTTTTTATCTGTCTGCAGGCCTCAATACCACTGAGCGTCGTCATCTGAATATCGGTAAGCACCACGTCCGGCGAAGCCGAAGCTACCGCCTCTATCAGTTCGGATCCGTTGGTAGCTACCGCTACAAATTCAACTTCTTCGGGAAAACTACTTTCGATGGCATTTTTAAAGCCATCCCTGAAAAATTCGTGGTCGTCGGCGATCGCAATTCGTATTCTGGGTTGAGGGTGCATGCTGATTTTCGGATTCTGTTGCAATGTATTAAATCGTTGCTTTCGGACTCAAGAAAACCCTTAGATGTTGAAAATTTATCAAAAAGCCATAGGGTGTTTTCCCCCTTGTCTAATGTTTTTTACTTAAGGACTTTTGAGCCAAATATGTACGCCAACCCCGGCGGGTTTTGCCATCAAAAAGGCTTCATTTTCACCGGGTTTTGAACATACCTGTTTTCTCCCGGAAAAGACTGTAAACCGAATTTGTAGCCACCCCGGAGCACCTTGACCAGATTAACATAACACCCGTTAGCCTTAAACCTTATCTATTCTTACCAGCTTGCAGTAAAGTGCTGCCAAATACAGTGATGTATGTGTGGTTACTGCAGGTCGAAGGCAATCAGTCATCAAGCGAAGTTTAAAAACACCCCGAACAGCAACAGGGTGTTTTCTTTTTTTAAATGACGACACCGGGACTTTTCGCTGTTTGAATTGTCACGGAAAATGCGATATTGGAGGGCATGTTCCGACACCGTGGTCATACCAGGACCCTCAGCCATAACCTGCAGATCGCTTCCTTGCTCTCATTTGTTGCCGGTGTGGTAAATGTTGTTGGCTTTCTTGCAGTGCATCGGCTCACGACCAATGTTACTGGTCATTTCGCCTTCGTGATGGAAGAAGTACTGCACCTGCAATGGTGGAAGGGATTTGTGTACTTTCTCTATGTGTTCTTCTTTTTTATCGGCTCATTCACATCCGGCTTTTTGGTAGAATGGATATCCTCGCGCAGCGAACGCTACATGTATGCTGTGCCAGCGCTGATCGAATGCGCGATCCTCGTATTGGTGGGTTTATCTGGCCTGCATTGGTGGGAAACAAACCCCGACGCACTTGCCTACAGCCTGTTATTCGCAATGGGATTGCAAAACTCGCTTGTAACAACCATTTCGAGCGCCAACGTACGTACGACCCACCTTACCGGCTTGTTTACCGATCTGGGTATCGAGCTGTCACAGGTGTTCTTTTATAAAACGCATGATCAAAAAGCAAAACTCCGCTCGTCGATGCGGCTTCGATTCACGATCATTGTTTTCTTCTTTACCGGTGGAATCGTAGGCGGCCTACTTTATGGGTCCCTCGGCCTGCATGTGCTTGCATTATCCGGCGCGCTCCTCTTTTTTGGATTGATCTACGACAGCATAAAATTCAGGATTATCCAGGTGAGCCGGAGGATGAAGAATAATTTGTAAATGTGTACATGTGCAAATGTGTAAATGCGAGAATGTGCAATTGCAGCGATTGGCCGTTAGCTGTTGGCCTTTGACAGTACCGTTGGTCAAGAGGGTTTTGACTTCTTAATTTTCACTCCCGGTCTTGGTACGCTGTACCTGATACTTTGTACTACTTCAGTTTTCGCACAAAATAATCCGCTGCTGCCGCATATACCTTCACTGCATTGCTAAAACGCATCCAGTGGTGGGTGTCGTCTGCAATGAGTAACGATTCGAAAGGTATTTTGCGTTTTTCCAGCCGGCTTACGAGGTCGATGCTTTGATCGAAAGGAACGTTTCTGTCATCATCGGCATGGATGATCAGCACGGGTGAAGTCCAGTGGCTCATGTCTGATACCGGCGAAGATTGCCAGCCTGTTTTTACAGCAGCCGCCAGGTCCGGCGCTTTCTCGTAGCGGTTATTGAATGCCGTTAGTAAGGTGGAGCGACCCACCCAGTCGTGCACACCATGGATATCTACCCCTGCTGCAAAAAGCTTTGAATCTTTGGCAAGTGCCATAGCAGTAAGATAGCCACCGTATGAACCGCCGTATACACCGATTTTTCCGGCGTCTACAAAACTTTGTTTGCGCAACCACTCACCCGCGGCTTTAATGTCAGTATACTCTGCTGCACCTTTTATCCCCGCATGCGGTGGCTGGTGAAACTCGTATCCGTAGCCAATGCCGAGGCGGTAATTGACCGACAGCACTACAAAGCCCAGACTTGCCAGGTATTGGTTACAGGCGTAGGCGTTTGCATAGTAATCCGAATAATGCCAACCCAGCAACATTTGCCGTGGCGGTCCACCATGAATATATACAATCGCCGGATGTTTGCCATTGCTGTTTGGCGGCTCAAACAACTGACCATGGATCGTGAGCCCATCGGGCGATGTAAACAGCACCTGTTTCGGAGTGACCAGTTTGTTGTGCGGGAAAGAGGCGGGGATACGATCGGCTGCGAGCAATTGAATGCTGTTATCACTTAAAGAGACCAGGGCGGGTAACGGTGGCCTTTGTGCGGTGGCACTGATAAACGCCACCGTATTATCGTTCGCAGGCATTACCGGTGTCCACTCAATTCCTGCGCCGGGCGTGAGTATGCGCAAATCGGCTTTATCCACAGACACCATTGCAGCATGACGACGATCGATATCCAGCGGATCATTACCGGTGTTAGCACTGAAGAACAAATGCTTTTTATCCGCACTGATGCTGATATGTTCGCACATAAACTGGCCGGGTGTCAGCAACAATGCTTTGCCTCCGGTCGCAGGAATGCTGTACAAATGCGGCCATCCGTCCTGGTAGGAAAGGAATACGATGTTATTACCCGCTGCCCAGTGCAGGTTGGTGCCACCATCAGTGGTAGGTACAGATCCGCGCAGGCTTTTCGCAGATGTCCAGATGCTCACCGCCTTGCTGTCACCCGGTGCGGCTATGCAAATTTGCCAGGGCTGCGGCCTGTTTACCAGGAGGGAGTCGGGCTCTCCTGCATTCAGCGGGCGACGTACAAATGCCAGCTGTTTGCCATCGGGCGACCAACGAGGCGATTGGTCTATCGCAAACGAAGGCGCTACCCAGTGCACACTGCTGTCGCTCATGCTGAACACACCGATCATGGAATGGCCAGTTCTCGCCGACACAAAAGCGAGTTCCTGCCCCTTGGGCGACCATTGTAAGCCACCCGAATTACCCCTCGCGGTAAATAAATTCTTTGCGTTTGCGCCGGTTGACGGATCATAGGTCCATACCTGCCCGTTTTTTATAAAGGCCACCAGGTTGTTGGCAGCGATGACGGGGTTATCGCCTTCGCCGATATATTTTACATCGCCTCCTGCAAATGGAACGATGGCTACCTGCATTTTAAAAGGTGTGGCGCTTCCGGACGGATTAATGGGTAAGCCTGGGTCATAGTTCGCCCCATGATCGCCGCCGCGGACGAACACGACCCACTGACCATCGTCCGACAAAATGAGGCTGCTGATCTCCTGGCCATCATCGCTGTTGAAATGCGTGAGCATATGCGGGGTGTAGGCTGGGCCTTCAGCCACGTACACATTTCGCTTCCCGTCCTCGTTCATCGCCCAGGCAATGCGGTTGGTACCTGCAGACGCCGTGAGTTCATTGGTGAAAGGATATTGTTTGAATGCAGCATAGCCTGTGTCCTGCGCAGAAACACCAAACGGTAGAAGAATAAGAAATATAAAGAAACCTTTCATGGTTGCCAGTTTTTTGATGGGATGAGGATGCAGGGGGTAAAGATCTATTTCGCATTGGCGCGGAATACCCGCACAAAATTGCCGCCGAGTATTTTTTTGATGTCTTTTTCAGAATAACCGCGTTCCATTAATGCTTTTGTAATCAGCGGCATGTCCTGTACGCCGTCCAGTCCGAGTGGTGCCGATTCGATACCATCAAAATCAGAACCCAGTCCAACATGATCTACACCGGCGAGTTTAACGATATAATCGATATGATCAATCAGTAATGAAAGTGGTGGCCGCAGGCTATTGGCTTCAACCGCATGTTTCTTAGCGATCCACTCATCGATATCATAATAGGGCCATTTCAGGGCTACCAGGGAATCATGCTCGGCCTTAAATTGGTTGATAAAAGCTTCTTTCCTTTTGGCATAATTGCTGTCCAGGAACCCTGAATAGAAATTTACCTGTATCACCCCACCATTTTTTCCAACCGCTTTTATCTGTTCGTCCTTCATATTGCGTGGTACGGGGCAAAGGCTCCAGGCACAGCTATGTGACGCGATCACCGGTTTTGTGGTGGTTTGGATGGCATCCCAGAAAGTCTGTTCGCCCACGTGTGAAATGTCCACGATCATTCCAAGTTCATTCATGCGCCGCACGATCGACTTGCCGAACTCGGTAAGGCCTTTGGTGCCAAAGGGAAGGTTGTTTTTGCTCTCGTCTGCTGCAGAACTTGCCCATGGCGTCGAATTGTTCCAGGTGAGTGTCATGTAGCGCGCGCCTTTGTTGTACAAACTTTCAAGGTTTTCAATCTTGTCTTCAATCATGTGTCCACCTTCCACGCCCATCATGCAGGCAAGTTTTCCCGTCTTAATCGCCTTTTTCAATTCCGCAGGTGTTCGCACGATCATCATGGATTCCGGGTGGCGGGAACTGATGGCATACAGGGAATCCATTTCAATATTGGCAAACTTGAACGCTGTATCCTTTCCGAACTTCTCATCGCAGAAGATGGAAAATACCTGGATGTCAATACCACCTTTTTTAAAGCGCACCAGATCGGAATGTGTTTTACCAGTCAGGTCCTGGCCGATATCCATCCCGTGCATCGTTACGGTAGACAATACATCGTTGTGGGTATCGGCAACAACGGCCTGCTGGTGCAATCGGAGGTAGGGTTGTGCCTGCGAAGCGAAGGCCAGCATCATGGCCAGGGAAAGAAAAAAGCATAAGCGCATGGTCAGCATTTTTGGTCTTTTTCAATGTAAGCCATTTTTGTTCAACGCAGGGGAAATTCTAAGGGTTTTTACGTGTCATGTATCAGCATAAAAATATGGCGGTTTAACATGCACCGGCATACGCGGCGGCGCCGAAAAGCGTTGTAGCATAGACGGCCCGCAAGCCGTTCCCTAATATCCATCCATGAAAAGACTGCTTTCCTTCCTGCTGCTCATCACCGTACTACAAACCGCTGCGCAAAACAGCGACAGGATTGGTTACTATTACCAGGGCAAAAAGCTCAGCTTTCTGCTCAACTACACCCGGTTCAGTTTTCAATTGGCACCCGGTGAGTCGATCAATACAAGAAGGGTTGAACTTAGCCGGCAACTGCAGGTGGGGGATAGTGCCCTGCAAATACAGGATAAAGCCGGCAGGGTAACGGTAACCCTCACTAAGGGTGTTGGCATTGAACGCGCGAAAACCATACTCGCTTCCCTTCGCCAGCAATCATACATACGCTATGTTCACCCTTGTTTTACCAGTGCTTACGGGAAAGACATGTCCTGGAGCGATGAACTGGTGGTAAAACTGAAGCCGGGTACAGGCCGAACCGTGCTCGATAAAATGTTACTTCAATATCATTGCAGCCTGGTCCGCGAATATCCTTTTGCAAAAGACATTTATGTGCTGGCGGCAGGACCGGCCAATCAATTTGATGCAATTGCCGTTGCCAATAAGCTTTTTGAAACGGGTTTGTTCCTGTATGCAGAGCCTGACCTCTCGCTGAACGATGGCTTGTTTACAGATCCAAATGATCCACTTTTTGGTTACCAGTGGGCACAGAAGAATATCGGAAGTCCTATTCAATACAATGGAACCGCTGGCATAGATATGAAAGTGCAGCAGGCCTGGGGTATCAGCACCGGTGCAGGAATTACAGTAGCCGTTATCGATGAAGGCGTTGACACAGGTCATGCAGATCTCAAAGCTAACCTGCTCCAGGGTTTCAATTGTCTTACGCTCACTGCCAATCCCGGTGACGGTCGACCGCTTGGACCCGCGCGGGGACACGGTACCTGCTGCGCCGGAATAGTGGCAGCCATTGCCAACAACAGTGTGGGTGTGGCGGGTGTAGCACCCGATGCCAAACTCATTCCCATTAACCTGGCAGCCGCCAATGGATTTTTTACCTCCGACGCCAATATTGCAGCGGGCTTCGACTATGCCTGGCAGCATGGTGCCGATGTGATCAGTAATTCCTGGGGAGGCGGTAGCCCCAGCAGCACTATTGATGATGCTATTTTTCGTGCTACCCATTTCGGCCGTGGCGGTAAAGGCAGTGTGGTGCTTTTTGCAAGCGGAAATAACAATGCCGGACTTAGCTATCCTGCAGTAAATCCCGATGTGATCGCAGTAGGCGGGGTGAATATGTGCGGGATGCGCAAATCACCCGCGTCTGTTGTGTGCGACGGAGAATCCTGGGGTGCGAGTTATGGGTCCGGGCTTGATGTGGTAGCGCCCTGTGTAAAAATTGCGACCACCGATATCAGCGGAACAGGCGGTTATAATACCGGCGCCGGCGCAGCGGGCGACTATATGCTTAAATTCAACGGCACTTCTTCTGCAACACCCAATGCGGCAGGGGTGGTGGCCCTGGTACTGGGTGCGAACAATAATCTAACGGTCACGCAGCTGCGAAATGTACTTGAGGGCAGCTGCTACAAGTTGCCGGCTTACAGCTATGGCAGGGTGCCCGATCAGCCCAACGGTACCTGGAACAATGAAACAGGATACGGCTTGGTGGACGCCTACAATGCAATACTCACCGCACAGTCAGGTATTTACTGCAACGTGCAGATAAAGGCCAATGGTGCGCTGCGGCTTTGTCCGGGTGGAACCGTTGGCATTGATGTTATCAATCCGGTAGCCGGTACTTCTTACCAGTGGCGTAAAGACGGTATCAACCTCAGTACAGGTAATGCAATGGTGGCAAACGTTTCTGGCAGCTATGATGTGGTAGCAACGGCTGCCAATGGCTGCGTAGCACAATCTGCAGCGGTGCTGGTAACTGTTTTGAATAACACCCCGCCGCTAATAGCAGATGCGGGCGTTGACACCTTGCTCTGCCTCGGACAAAAAGTAAAACTCGGTGGATATGCGCCTGCCATGAACGGGGCGCCCTGGCTATCGGACAAGCGCGTGTACGGGATGGACTGGCAGGGAAACAGCTTTGTTCGCTTCAGTTTGACCAATCCATTACAGCTCGATACCATTGCACAGAATATGGTGAGCAATCCCGACTGGATTGCCGGGAAGTTTTTTGCAGGCGGTGACTTTACACCTTATGGATATTATGCTATTACCGAAGGCGGAAACCAGGTATTTAAAATTGATACGTCCAATGGCGCACAACAATTGATTGGCGCTGCGATCGCCCCGACAGGTTACAACTGGTCGGGCCTGGCATGGGATCCCGTTGGCAGGGATTTGTATGCACTTGCATCAGCAAGCTCGGGAAGTAAGCTCTACCTGGTCGATCCGTTTACCGTATCACTCAGCTTTGTAACCGATGTAAGTATTGGTCGAACGGAATGGCTGGCCATCAGTAACAAGGGAACTTTGTATACTATGTCCGATAACAACTTTATTTATCGGATCAATACATCAACCGGGGCTGCTACGGCATTGCCCAAATCGGTGGGTATGGATGTGAACTATGAACAGGATGCCGATTTCGATCCGGTAACAGACAGTCTCTACCTCAGCACCATTATTCAATTCCAGGGTGTGGTGGGTGAGTTACGGACTGCAGATACCCTGGTGGGATCAACAACACTTATTGGCACCATTGGTGGATTATCTGAGATTGATGCTACAGCGATCGCAGGGCCTGGCTATCTCTACAATTGGTCACCAGCTGCCGGCTTAAGCAGTACGGATGTAGCGATACCAGTTGCCCAACCGGCCGTTACCACTACCTATACGTTGCGGGTTACGGACATGTGCGGTAATACCGCAACCGATCAAGTGACGGTGCGGGTGAGTACGCCGCCACCGGCCGTTATCAGCGCAGTACGCGACAGCATCTGCGTGGGTGAATCAGTCACCCTTAAAACAGCATCTGGTATCGGTTACAGTTATCAATGGTTTGCGAATGGCAATGCGATTGCAGGTGCAACGGATAGTGTGTACAATGCGACAGCAGGCGGAAGCTATACCGTGCATATCATCAACGGTGCCTGCGATAGTATATCTGCACCGTTTGTTGTAAAGACCTGCAGCCTCTTGTTGAATGATAACACGCCGGTAAGCCTTTGTTCTACCTGGATGTATGACAGTGGCGGACCTGCGGCCGCTTACGGCAACAATGAATCTTTTACAAAAACGGTGAGTGCGGGAGCGGCGGGTAACCTGTTGCGCCTGTCTTTCCAATCTTTTGTTACCGAAGCCGGTGCAGATAGCTTGCAGGTATTCGATGGTGCGGATACCAGTGCACCACTGTTAGCGACTTTGTCCGGCACCCCTGCACTGCCCTTGAATTTGACAGCAAAATCGGGCCAGCTCACATTTAAGTTTACCAGCAATGGCAGCAATGCGCTCGCGGGATGGAAAGCATCCATACAATGTTATGCACCCTCTGTATACCAAACGCGAAAATCCGGTGACTTTACTGATACGGCTGTCTGGCTCGTGAAAACGGGCAGCGGCTTTGTGCCGGCCTTGTATGCGCCACAGCAGTTTGATGACAGTATCATCGTAATGCCGGGAAATACAATCTTAATAAATGCACCGCTATCTATTGATCAATTGCTGATTCGCCAGGGGGGAACACTTTCCATCTCGGCACCGCTCCAGCTTAATGACGGCGCAGGCACGGACCTGGAGGCCGATGGTGCACTTCAATTACTTGCAGGTGGAACAATAGCAGGTAATGGTAATATTATCGCAACCGGTGATATCGACAACAGCGCCTCCATTACCGCGCGAATCGATGTGCCCGTTGATATCAGCGGCACCAGCCTGCAAACAATAAAACTGGGTGCGCCGCTGCAGCGGATAAATATTTTTAATCCCGCGATTAGCTTCCAGCTGGCGAGAACACTGAATGTGGACACGCTGGTAATGAACAGCACAGCCGGATTGAGCCGGTTCAGCGCAAACGCACCCGGTACATTATTCTCGGTGAATCGATACTTGTCGTTGTTGAATGGTCGACTCCAATCCGGCAATAACGCAATTATTGATCTGACGCCTGGCATTCAAATCAACGGCAGCGGAAAATATAGTTTTATTGAGGGACCGCTCCGACGCAGCACGAGCAATGCTGGTTTAACGAGTTTGTTATATCCCGTGGGAAGAAATGGATACCGACCGGTTACATTGGATATTACGCATGGTTCGGCCGGACTCTCTGCCTACCTTGTTGAAGTGTTTGATACGATACCGCCTGCGCGCAATCTGCCTGCAACGCTCAATGCAGTGAGTAGCCAGGCATATACCTCGGTGACCAACCTTGGTTCTCAGCCGGTTCTTTCTGCGGTTATCCATATGGGTTATGATTCGGCCGACCTCGTGACAGATACTTCACAACTGCATATTGCGCAGGACGATTTGTCGGGTAATTGGATTGACCTCGGCGGCGTGAATAGTGCGTATCGTGTAAGTTCTGCGAACAACTTCACCAGCTTCGGAAATTTTGCGCTGGCGAATGCCGTGGGTGGTACCAATGCATTTGCGATGCGTTGGATCAGTGCCGTTGCGCAGGTGCAGAACAAACAGGTAAGAGTTTCATGGTCGGTTGGCAACGAGTTTAATATCGCACGCTATGAGTTGCAGCGGTCCTCCGACGGCGTCTTGTTCAATGAAACCATTGCTACTGTTGCTCCGCTCGCCGGAAATGCTGTCAGCAAGAATTACCAGGCCTGGGATTACCTGCCTTTGAAAACAGCCGGGTATTACCGTGTAAAGCAAATTGCAAATGATGGGCGAATCGGTTTTAGCCCCGTTATGACGGTACCGGCAGTCGCCGCCGGTGACTGGTTATTATGGCCAAGTCCGGCCAGCAATTACACAGCCGTGCAGGCTCGTGAACCCATACAGCAACTGCGGGTATACAATAACGTTGGACAGCTTGTGTACGAAGCAGCGCCGGGTGTAAATAGCTGGATGATTCCATTGGCAGCGCTTAGGGCCGGCGTATACCATGTTAAACTGAATACGGCTTCGGAAACAAAGGAAATCAGTTTCATCAAACAATAAGAAAACGATTCAAATGGGAGCAGGGCTCATTCCTCTTTGCTTCCTCTCTCGCCCACAAACCACTGCTCCTTGTTTTTGAAGAGTACATTGAAGGTGGTCAGCGAGCCATAAATCCGGGTGATGT
>JAGWTK010000340.1 GCA_028876035.1 Bacteroidota bacterium | reverse complement strand
CCCTTGTCAATGAAAAAACGATTGCTTGCTTTGCTACTCTGCACTACTTGTTTGTTTGCACTTGCTCAACGGGAAAGCCGCCCTTGTACAGTCAACTGGAAAAAAAATGAAATCACCGCCTACTCCGGCGATTGTGATCGGCATGACCTCGCTTCTGGCAGAGGAGAGGCAAAAGGCTTTATTCGATTTACAGGCTCAGGTAACAAGAAAAGCGGCCAGGCAGGTGAAGTCGTTTTTGCAGACTCCATTCCTTTTACGTACAAAGGCAACTTTGCAGAAGGCTATCCCGATGGAAATGGAGAATATTATCTCGGTGACTCGCTTTACTTTAAAGGTCATTTCCAGCGTGGGTTGAAAGAAGGGAAAGGCGAATTGCATTACCTGAGGAAAAGCAAGCCAGACAGTGTCATCCAGGGATATTGGAGCGGGGATGAATTCCAGGGCGACAAATACAAGACCTATAATTTTACCACAACTGGTTTGTTCGACCAGGTTGAAATAGTTCCTACACCTGGTAGTGGCAATAGTGTGACCATAGAATTGTCCACTACTACCGGTACTCCAAATGGAGCCCTCGACCAGGTACAACGTGCGAACAGCTTTGTATTAAAGCTTACTGATATTATGTCACCAACAAACAGCATTGTAAAACGCCGTTCTGTTTTTGAAAGTGCAAATAAAACCTACTACACTTACGAGTTGCTGAGTTTTCCCTGCAAAATTTTCGGAACGCTCAATACAGGAGATACATTCGAATTGGAAATGATAAAATCAGCCAACTGGAAATGCAGGATCTACCTGAACCGTTGATCTCCTGGTTACACTAGAATAACTTTTTCATAACCCTGCCCAGCTTCTCTGCAATCACCGCATTGCCGGCATCGGATGGATGCAAACCATCGAAGGTCATTCCAATAGCATCCGTTGGATAAGGATGTTCATCGGTTTCGGGGTTGAAAGGAACACCTGCAAAAGCCGGATAAGGCAGGTCTTTATAAGTGCCGCTGCTGTCTTTCACTCTTTTAAATTTCACCAGCTTTTCAATGGATAATTTTTTCTCGTGGTATAAATCAACCACCGGAAATCCTTCCTGCTTTCCAATGGCAATAATGGCATGAGCGAATGCTTCCAGCGACTGGCCGTTTTTTTCCTTATAAGAGCCGTACGCATTGTTCTTCAGGTTGAAAAGGTATACGAAATCGACCCTTTGCATGGGAGTAATGAGCACAATTTTCGCCGACGGATTGATGGCGCGGATTTTATCGGTAATGATCCGGAAAGATCCGTAAAGGGTATTGTTGCCTGTATTATTGGAATAGTCGGCCAGTTCGCCCACACGCCGTCCCTGCCACCAGTCGTTCGTGCCCAGGAAAATCGTGTATACATCACCGTTGGGAATACCCAGCTTATCAAACGAGGCCGCAATGCCTTCGGAAGTCCAGCCATTATGACCCTGGTTCACTACATGCAGCCAGGTCAGTTTTTCAGACACCCTTGTGAGGTAACCTTTATGCACGCGGTTGCCGGTTTCGTCCGCATGGTCGTTGAGATAGGTAATCGAATCGCCGATGGCAACCCAGGTTTTTTGGGGCGGACTTACCAATAGCAGCAGGAAGGGAAGGCATAGCAATAGCAGGCTTTTCATCGTTCCAATATTTAGCGTTCAAGTTACAGTATTCCGGCAAAGCCTGGTCATAAGCCGATTGTCCTTTCCATGATACATAAAAAAATGCGGTAAGTATAAAATCCGCAACTTTGTCCCAACGCTTCCATGCAGTATGGTTGAAGTAACTCCTTTACAAACGGCCAGTTTCCTGCTCCGCCCGCGGCGGGAAATGTTGTATACGCTTATCTGGGTAAAATCAGGCCGATTGAAGGTAGTTGCCGATGAAGGTGAATTCGTACTGGCGGCCAACAGCGTTATCACTATTACATCCGGACAGATTCACTACTGTACGGATCTGAAAGGCGTAACCGGCGCTGTGCTGCAATTTACGTTCGACTACTTCTGTAAAAACGATCGCGATATTGAACTGGTCTTTCATAACAGCCTGTTCTGTCATTTCGCGATGAATGAAGTGACGCGGATGGGTAAAAGCCGGATACTGGAAGACGAATTAAAAACGATCGGCCAGGAATTGCACGATAAACCCTACCAATACCTCCATTCGGTACACAGCCGGATCGAAGTACTGCTGATTGAAATCAACCGGGCAAAAGTGGCGGCCGGCAACGAGATTTATAAACCGGATGCCCTTTTTCTGAAGTTCCTGGAAGCCGTGCGCAGCAACTTTGCAGGACAGCCCAATACGCGCATGATCGCATCCATGTTGGGCAGCACGGAAGCTAAGCTCAACCAACTTTCGCGTTTGCATACGGGTAAGACGGCACAGAATGTTATTTACGGACTGGTTGCCTCGGAAGCAAAGCGATTGTTCCGGTACGAAAAACTATCTGTGAAAGAAGTGGCCTATGCGCTGGGTTTTACCGATCCCTTCTACTTCTCCAACTTTTTCAAAAAGCAAACAAAGCTCTCTCCAAAGGCTTACCGGGAAAGCTTGACTGCCTAATCTTACATGCTTTTTGCAGCATTCTCTATTCTTTTCGGGATAGCGGTGCAGCAACTTTGTACCAACAAAACAATAATGCTATGCTGTCCGGAAATCGCTTTTCCATTATCTATTTACGCGTGGCACTCGCCGCCGGTTTTCTTTCCGCCGTTGCCAGCCGGCTCTCGCTCTGGGGTAAACATTCTTCCGGCTGGAAGGGATTTGTTGAATACACTGCGCAGGTCAACTCATTCCTGCCCTCGTCCTGGGCGGCGACTATTGCAGTGATCAGTACGGTCCTTGAAACGGCATTGGCAGTGATGTTGCTCACTGGCATCCAGCTCAAACGCGCAGCCTTTGCAGCTGGTGTTCTCACAGGCTTTTTTGCCCTCGCCATGGCCATCTCATCCGGCATTAAAGAACCACTCGACTATTCCGTCTTCGCATTCTCCGCCGGCAGTTTTCTGTTATCCGGGACCACGATGTTGAGATGAATCTTTATTGCTTTTTGTCATTTTCACCCGTCCGAACGGAGTCAGCCGGGCGGGCATTTCCAGATTTGCACATTTATACATTAAAATTATGACCAACCAACTCGTCCAAACAAACTCCTTAAACTGGCAGCCATTGCTGGAATACGGGGTGAATACGTCCGGCATCTATTGCAAAGTGTTGCGCATCGATGAAGTGCAACAACGTGCCGTTAGTTTTTTACTGAAATTTGATCCCGGCGCCTCGTATGCCAACCACAACCACCCGGCAGGCGAAGAAGTGTATGTGCTCGAGGGTGAGATACGCTTCAATGCCGACCAGTTGTATGCAGGTGATTACCTGTATACAGCCCCGGGGAATACACATGCTGCGTATTCAAAAACGGGGTGCACGCTTTTGTTCATTGTTCCGGAAGAAGTAGAAATATTATGAGAACATTCCACGATCACATTATCTGCACTGCCTGCGGCACGCAGTACGCGCGAAACAATGGCCAGCATTTCACGTGCCCGATTTGTATCGATGACCGGCAGTACATACCGGAAAGCGGTCAAACCTGGACCAATCTCGCTTTGCTTCAAAAGAAACACGGCATCACAACGCGCATGGTGAGAGAAGGACTCATAGAAATTCAGTCGGTCCCTGCCTTTGCAATCGGTCAGCGGGCTTTGCTGGTTTTGCATCCATCCGGAAACATTTTGTGGGATTGTATCGCGCCCGTCAACGATGCGATCATCGATTTTATCAGGGCGCGGGGTGGCGTTAAAGCCATTGCTTTTTCCCATCCGCATTATTACACGACCATGAATGTATGGGCGGATGTTTTTGATTGCCCCATTTTTATCCACGAAGCAGATGAACAATGGATATTTAACCGGGGACCACATGTTCAGCTTTGGAAAGGGGAGGAGTTGTCGGTCTCCGGTGATATGACACTGCATCGAATCGGTGGCCATTTCCCAGGCAGCAGTATTCTTCGCATAGCACAGGAAAAGGAACCAGCCTTTATCTGTTGCGGAGATACCTTTTATTGTTCTCCCTCAAAGCAACACCTTGCTGCTATGTATAGTTATCCGAATCGCATTCCGCTGCCGCTTGCTGAAATAAAACGGATTCGGGAACGCATGCAGTCCATTCCATTCGACGCTTTGTATGGCTTTTACGATTACCAGGACATTCATAAGGGTGCAAAAGCCTTGCTGGAAACATCGCTGGAGCGGTATTGTTGATACGCCTTTTTGGATCCCGGCTGTAACGCCATGCCCGGCATTGCTGGCCGCCCGGTATCGTCAGACGGGCTTCGGCCGCAACAACCACTCAGCAAAATTCTACTTCAAAAGATGACCGCTATTCCCGAATTTTGCCCCAAAAATTGGGAATAGTGGAAAGAGCTAAGCAGGCAACAGACTTTTTAGATGCATTTAAGGCAATTGCGGGTGCGCAATATGTGCTGGTAGACGAAGAATCGAAACATCAATACGGACACGACGAAACTGAAAACCTTGTCTTTCTTCCTGATGTCATTATCCGGCCGCGTACGGCTGAAGAAATAAGTGCCATCATGAAAATCTGCCACCAGCACCACATCGCTGTGACGCCGCGCGGAGCTGGGACCGGTTTGAGCGGTGGCGCACTTCCTCACCTCGGGGGAGTATTGCTGAGTACGGATCGCATGAACAGCATTCTTAACATCGACGAGCGCAACCTGCAGGTGACAACAGAGCCCGGTGTTATTACCGAAGTATTGATGGATGCCGTAAAAGAAAAAGGACTTTTCTATCCACCCGATCCCAGCAGCCGGG
>JAGWTK010000339.1 GCA_028876035.1 Bacteroidota bacterium | reverse complement strand
CACTGTTCTCAGGTTTTGTGGCCGACAAATATGTGCTGGGAGAGGGGCACAACTGGACTTCCATCTGGTACGTGCCGGCGATTATTGCAGCGGCGGTACTCGTATACTTTGTCGTGTTTTTTAAAGAGAAGAACGAGTTGAAACCAGTGTAATTTTTTTTGTCCGGCGGTTGCGCCATCAGTCAGCATCGTTGCCCGCCCGGATGAATCCGTTCGGACGGGTGTCACTCACTTGTACGGCATCAATGCTGGCAGCAGGACAAATTCTTAATATATTCGTCCGGAATTTATTCATCACTACCCGGCAACACCGGGAATATACATCTTCTATTATGCAACGAATCGCCATGCTGGGCTCAGGTTTTATCGGCAGGTTTTATGCTGAATCATTGCTGGGCCAGAGAAGTAAAGACACCATCGTTAGTATCTATTCGCGCCGGGAAGAGAGTGCCAAAAAATTTGCGGCCGACTACCAATGCAAGCACTGGACCACCAATATGGAAGAGTCCATCGCCCACCCCGAAGTAGACGTCGTATGTATTTCATTGCCGAACAACCTGCATGAAGCGGCCGTCATGCTTTGTTGCAAACACAAAAAAGCAGTCATCACAACAAAACCGCTTGGGCGCAATGCCATTGAAGCGAAACGCATGCTGGAAGCGGTAGAAGCCGCAGGCATTTTCAATGGCTATCTCGAAGACCTGGTGTACACGCCGAAATTCCTCAAAAGCTACGAAAGCGTGAAGAACGGCGCCATTGGACGTATCCTCTGGGCAAAATCGCGCGAAACACACCCTGGTCCGCACAGCGACTGGTTCTGGGATATCGAACAGGCAGGCGGTGGTTGTATCCTCGACCTCGGCTGTCACTGCGTAGAAATCACCCGCAGTTTTATCGGGAAAGATATCAAACCGGTAGAAGTGATGTGCTGGGCCGATACGCAGGTAAAACCCATCGACGCAGAAGACCATGCGATCGGTTTGGTCAAATATGAAAACGGTGCCATTGGCCAGTTCGAAGTAAGCTGGACCTTCCGTGGTGGTCTGGATCTCCGCGACGAAGTAATGGGTACCGAGGGCACTATCTGGATGAACAACTTCCTGCGCACCGGCCTGGAAATGTTCACCACCGGTAAAGGAGCTGACTATGTTGCCGAAAAAGCAGAAAGCAATACCGGCTGGCTATTTCCCGTGGGCGATGAGCTGAATGATCTTGGTTATAACCACATGTTCACCGATATGTTTGAAGCCATCGAACAGAAACGCGCACCCCGCGAAACCTTCTACGACGGGTATGTAGTGAATGCGGTGCTGGATGCGGCCTACAAATCTGCCAAATCAAAACTCTGGGAACCCGTGCAACTGGATATCTGGCGTGGTCGTACCGGAGTGAGTAAAGACAGTCACCTGGTAGAATACGATGCAGAACATTACCTGGTGAAAGAGGAGATGACGCACTATGGTGATCAAAAACTCATTCTGAAAAACAAGGCTACGGGTAAAATTTCTGAGCGGGTAGTAAAGAAATAGCGTAAAAGAAAGAATGGTGAGCCTGCAGTACAACCTGCAGGCTTTTTTATTACTGTTTTGATCATGTAGCTAGTAATAATAATCTATCGCCAAACCAAAGCTTACAAAAAGATTGTTCGCGCCTGTTCGGTTTACCTTATTATAGTTTACAGCGCTGCTAAGACTCAGCCATTTTTTTAGTTTTACAGATACTGATGAACTCGAACGAATAATATAATCGGGCCCTGAGATCAACGATTGTTGCCAGAAATGAACGCCGTCCAGGGTTATCACCTTTGCCAATAAAAAATGATATTTCAACCGAAGTGAATTACGCACGGTGTTATAGATGTCCCTGTTTCCTCCTTCAGGCGCTAAATCGCTGTATTCATACAATGGTCCGTCGGTGATCGACAGTGAGGCGTCTCTGCCTGTCAGCGGGGTATAGCCCAGTCCGACCCCCGTTTGCAACCGGTTGGTGATCTTCAGCGAATAATTTTTTTCGCCGGTCACCAGTCCCCAGTAATACCATTTTGGCCAAAACCCATACACATCAAAGTCGGCACTGATCAATGCATCATTATTGGTCAATACAGCATTCTGCTGCCCGTAAATCCAGGAGGCACTGCTGTTCAGGTAGCGGTTTTTTTTGTTGATGGAGTAACGGACGGCATTGTTCAGCAGGTAGGCATTACCGTCAGTCGTTTGGTTGATGCTTCCCAGCGCACTGAATCCAATGTTGTGATGGACACTGTCGTTGAATTGACCCGTTGAAGATTGACACAAGAAGCTGGCGAGAACAAGGGCAATGCTGGCGTATTTCATGCCGACGGGCGTACAATTATTGTGCCCGTGGCCAGCAGTGACGACACGCATTGTTCTTTTAGCTGCCAGATTTGCCTGCAATTTTTTTGGCAAGTCCGCCAATCGTCAGCCCCTGCACCGTAATGCTGAACAGAACGCAGAGATAGGTCGTGATCAGCAATAGTTCTTTCGCGGGGCTATTGGGAAGCGATAATACCAAGGCCAACGAGAGTCCGCCCCTTAATCCGCCCCAGGAGATCAGTTTTGCATCGTCCTTCCCCAGCCGCAGCAACCGGGGCAGGGTCCAGTGTGGCAGAAATACAACGAAAAAACGCACCAATATTACCAGCAGTACGCCGATGCAGCCAAGTACCACCAGGCTGGTACTGAAGTCAATTACCAGTAACACAAAGGCGATGAGGATAAAAAGAATGGCATTCAGGATAACATCTACCAGTTCCCAAAACTTATGAACGTATTCCTGTGTGGCATCGCTCATGGCGATGTGTTGCCTGAAATTGCCCACCATCAATCCCATCACCACCATGGCAAGTGCACCCGACAGGTGCAGGCTATTGCTGATGCTATAGCCTGCCATTACAAAAGCAAGCGTAAGTAAAATCTCGCTTTCATAATGGTCGATCGATTTCAGCAACAGATGCAACAAATACCCAATAGCCAGTCCAATCGCAATGCCACCCACCGCTTCTTCCAAAAACAAGAGGGCAAACCCTCCGAAACTGAAGACATGTGTTTCCTGCGTTTGCAGGAGGGCAATAAATACAACCACACCCACACCATCGTTAAAAAGACTTTCGCCAACAATGATTGATTCCGTTTTCTTTGGCACATTGGCTTTTGTGAGAATACCAAGTACAGCAATCGGGTCGGTAGGCGAAATGAGTGCACCAAATAAAAAACAATAAATAATATCGATCTCAAGATGAAACAGTTGGGTAGCAGCTTTAAAAAACAAAGCAATCAAAATAGTCGATAACAACACCCCGCCTATCGCGAATACTGCAATTGGATGGATTTGCCGGCGCAGATCCTGCCAGTCGGTATGCAGCGCGCCAGCAAACAGGAGGAAGCCCAGCATGCCCTTTAATATCACCTGGTCGATGTGCAGATCCTGGATCGTCAGCTTCAGCGCTTCTGTCGACAGCGGAAACCAAACCTTTGAGCTAACCACGAGCAGACTAAGCAGTGTCGACAACACGAATAGTCCAATCACAAACGGAAGTTTCAGGAATCGCTGGTTAAGGTAAGCGAAGAGGGCCGACAAACAAACCAGGACCGTCAATACATGGTAGGCATTCATGCTGCAAAAATAAAGGATTAGCCATGCGCTTCTGCCTGTATTTACCTGCCCGGTTGCACACAAAAAAGTCCCGGTGTTGTGCCGGGACTTACCTAATTAATGGAGTGTAATTATTTCAGTTTCATGTCGTGAATAATGCCGGCGATCTTTTGATCCAGTGCAGCATTCACTTTCTCGTAATCAGCTGCACTCACGAGTGTATCGTTTACGCTGAAGTAAAATTTAATCTTTGGTTCGGTGCCACTCGGCCGCGCAGAAATTTTGCTGCCATCTGCCAGGATAAATTGCAGCACATTCGATTTGGGTAACTGGATGCTCCAGGTTTTACCAGTCTGCGGCTCGGTGCCTTTCTGTAATTCATAATCGAGCAATTGTGCCACCGCAACCCCGTTGATTTGTTTGGGCGGATTGCTGCGATAACCTTCCATCATGTCGGCGATTTGCTTCTGACCGTCCATACCTTTCTTGGTAATCGAAATCAACGATTCTTTGTAGAACCCATACTGTACATACAAATCGATTAGTTTGTCATAAAGACTACGACCTTTGTTCTTTTCATACGCCGCCATTTCGCACAGCATGGCCACCGCACTGATGGCATCTTTATCACGGATTTTTGAGCCAATCATCAATCCATAACTTTCTTCACCCCCAACAATGTATTCTTCCTTGCCTTCTTTTTCTTTGATCAGTTCTGCTATCCATTTAAAGCCGGTGAGTACATTGTAGCAGGCTACGCCATTGGCTTTGGCAATGGTATCAATTAATTCCGTGGTCACGATGGTTTTAATCACCATGTCATTGGGCTTAGCAATGCCTTTTGCTTTCCGCGCTTCAATCATATAATTGCAGGCGAGCACGGCGGTTTGGTTACCATTCACCAGCATCCAGTTGCCTTTGTTATCGCGGATGGCAATACCTACACGGTCTGCATCGGGGTCGGTACCCAGGAGAATGTCCGCATCCAGTGATTTTGCTTTTGCCAGGCCAATGCTCATGGCTTCACTTTCCTCCGGATTGGGATAAACAACCGTTGGGAAATTGCCATCGGGTGTTGCCTGTTCATCTACGATCGTGACGTTGGTAAACCCGAATCGTTTTAACACCTCGGGCACCAGTTGAATGCCGGTTCCATGAATGGGTGTATACACGATCTTCAGGTCTTTCTGCTTTTCGATCACTTCCGGGTACACACTCAGTCCTTTTACCATTTT
>JAGWTK010000338.1 GCA_028876035.1 Bacteroidota bacterium | reverse complement strand
TATTACAGAAGAAATGTATCACCTGCTTGGCGAGCAATCCACTGACATATGCGTTTCGCAAGTGGCGCCGGCCGGTAAAGCAGATGCCGCTATTATCGCTACCGGCGACCTGCTGAAAAACGCCATTACGGCCATACGTGATGCGCGCAACAAGGCCCAGCTGAAACCAAAAGATGAAATTGATCTGCAGATTCAAACAGCTGATCAAACGCCTTACAATGCTGTTATTGATCTGTTGGCTAAGCAGGTGAATGCCAAATCTACTGCTTTCACAATCGATACGCCACCGCAAAGCATCACGGTGGTAGCCGGCAAGGAAAAATACTTCCTCATCACTGGCCAAATTGTTGAAACCGGTCAGCAAAAGGAAGATCTTATTAAAGAGAAAGAGCATCTGCTTGGCTTTCTTGCTTCTGTCGAAAAGAAACTCGGCAATGAACGCTTTATGCAAAATGCTAAACCGGAAGTAGTAGCGCTGGAACAAAAAAAGAAGCAGGACGCGTTAGCTAAGCTTGATATCGTTGAGAAAGCACTAAGTCAAATGTGAAAATTTGCAAATGTGCAAATTTGCAAATGAATGTCTGATGGCTGATGTGGACAGCGCTGGTTTCCCGCGATACATCAGTGCGCCGATGGCCAAAACATTTTGCCTTTCTCCTTTTTCAAATGAGGTCTTTGTACTTGGTACTTTGTACTAAACAGCTCCTTAGCGCTGAAACAAATTCACCGGCAGCACAAACTCAATCCTGCTATTGCCGGTTCCTCCGAAAAGATCTTTGTCCATCAGGTGACTGTAACGTATTCCGAAATTCAGCGGCAGTTCGTTCCACCATTTGGTGTCGAAGAATAATTCTGCACCGTATGAACGGAATTGGGTGTTGATTCGTGCTCCGTTTGTATACGCAACTTTCCCTACAGTATGATCGTAAAACAGGTTGGTCCGGATCCGCTGGAAATACACAATGTTTCCAAAGCCCCAGTCGGGATAAGCCAGTGGCAGATGATAATTCACGCCCCATTTGTACAGGTTGCGCAAGTTGGGCGATTCATAGCCACGCGAGAAAGGAAAGCTGTTCGAAAACCGGTATTGGTTAAGGGTATCGCGGTTTTGCATGGCTAGGTTGAATACCAGGTTATGGCTGTACCATATTCCCGGGAAGTAAAAAGTACCGGAAACCAGGAATTGATTGGCAGAAACCGATTGAATCGCACGACGATAGGTGAGCACCAGGGTTTGGGCAAAATGCGGGAAGATATACTGCTTTGCCTGCTGCAGCTGGTGTGAAAAAACAACATAACTGTTGAGATAAGAAAGATTAAGATTTGGCAGGCTATCCTTGTAGAGCCCTTTGTACGAAACAGATTTTAATACGTAATCCCCGCCGAAATTTACGCTGGCAATGCTTCTTCCCTTGCTCAGGTTGAGCGGGAGATTAAGCCCGGCACTGGCCTGACCTTCATTCCAATTGATCACTTTCCCTGTGTTGGAAAAATCACGACGGTCGAAAATATAATTCGCGCCGATGTTTACATAAGGTAACCATCCGCCGTAGGTGAATTGGGTACCGAATTGTTTGTATTGCTCATTGCGGTTATAGCCAACCGACAATTCGGATTGCATGGTGTTCAGCAAATTGTTGCCGATTAGACTGATCGAATAATCGGGGTCGTTCGTATACGGCAACACACTGTGAAAATTGAATAATTTGGATGTCTGCGGGTACTTCCTGGTCGGAAGCGAAGAATATCCTACAGTATTGAGAAGACCTGCAGCGTTCGTTTTCCCGAATTGGATCCCCATGGAAAAGTCTGGAGCTGTCCATTCTGCTGCACCCACTGCTTCGGGATGAAGGTCTGTTTTCGCTACAGACTGCAGGCGGTAACCTGTAGCGCTGAAGCTGGTGAATTGAAGGCTGTCTGCACTTACACATGGCTGGTAGATGCCAACGCCTGAGTGCGGAACGTTGAGCCTGAAAATCTGTTTGTCCGGTATGGTCAGTGCAAATAAACGGTCATAGCCTTTGTCCTGTGCCGTGAAGTAAATCGTATCTCCACTGATTGCTGCCGGGCCAATGACCCGCAGTGTACTATCACTCAGCATTTCTACACTACCATCGCTAATGCGCAGTTTTGCCAATGCCATCTTGCCTGACCGGGTACGAACAGGGCTTACAATGAATTCATCCCCCAGGAACAGCGGGTAGGTATAATAAAACGAATTGGGATTCGGAAGGCTTTGCAGTAATTGTCCATCTGCCACGCGCAGGATATGCAATGCTGCTGGCTGTCCCGGTCGTACATCTACAGCAACTATTTTGTCCGCCGTTTTATCCAGGGAGGGTGAAAAATACTTGGAGCGGCGGGTAAGCGTATTTTGTTTGCCGCTGGCTATATCCAGTACCTGTATTTCACTGTAATCATTCCAGATCCAGCGCGTAGCCGGGCGAAAGGAAGCATAAACAATTTTACCGTTGCTGTAATGAAACTGGTGATCGAGACTGAGGTCGCGTACACGCAAACGGCTGTTTCCGCTCATTGTTTTCACCACAAAAGCCGGCAAGGATCGGTAGCTGGATTCCATATAAATCAGCGAATCATTCCCGGCACGAAACGGAAATTCCTGGTCTGCTTCAAAATGGCGGCTGGTAGGCTGGATGCGACCGCTGCTGTCGGCCTGTTTGGCGAAATAGGCGAGTGCGTCGTTTGTGAACCTGGTAAATGTAATGCCTGCATGTTTTTGTAGACTTTTCTGAAATGGATAAAACAAGCCTTTAAAGGATGCGGCCTCTTTGGTCACCTCTTTCCAAAAATTATCTCCGTATTGTTGACGGCCGTATGCGACCAGCATATACCCCAGCCGGTAATGATCCGGTGTGAAGTCGCGCAGGGATCCGTTCCGGAGCTTCATGTAGCTGTAGCGTTTTCCTGCCAGCCAGAGCGAGCGGTAATCATCAAAAAAATAGGCCAGCCGTCCACGCCCCTGGTCACTCACTAAGGTTTCCTGGAATACGGCATCGCCTTCCCAAAACCAGTTTGGTATGGCGAGCGCATTGGCCAGCTCCTGTCCCTGCTCACCGAATACAACCCTAAACGCATGTGATAAGCCAACATTGAAATTGTTGTACTGCTGTACGTGTCTGTATTCATGGATGGCCAGCATATCCTGCCAGCGCAGGCTCCCCAGTTCAAAACTATTGGCAGAAGGCGTGAGGTAAAATTCACTTCGAAAAGGCCCAAGTGCAACATAGCCATTACTCACCGTCGTATTTGGGTGCAGGATCACGCTGATGCGTTGCTGTTGCTGGCCGATGGTGGCTGAAGTAGCAGGCGCGAGTGCGGCCGCCACATTCGCTACTCGTACAGCGGCACTGTCAAAACCCTTTGGAAAAATAACCTGTGCCGCGGGGTTGTTCACCTGGTACCATTTTACAGACGACGGGTTGCCTCCGAAACGCTGGGAGCGGACTTCTGCGCAACAAAACAAAGTGACCAACACGCAAAAACAAATTCTCATACTGCCGTAATAATTAAGTAAAGCCTTTCAATAAATATAAGCTTCCCTTAGTAAATTGAATCCAATATTAACCAAAAAGCATGCTTCTTCTGGCACTATCGATTGCCCCGGGTCTTGCCATTATTTTGTACATCTACGGAAAAGATAGCTACGACCGGGAGCCGCGGCGCTATTTACTTGTTTCCTTTCTGCTCGGTATGGCAAGCGTGATTCCTGCGTTTGTCCTTGAGAAAGCAGGTGAATGGGCATTCGGCGGAACTGGTCCGGCCTCATCCATTGGCTATACCGCTTTCTTCGCGTTTATTATCGTGGGATGTAGCGAAGAGCTGAGCAAGTACGCAGTGGTCCGATGGTATGCCTGGCCAAAGAAAGAATTTGATGAACCCTTTGATGGTATCGTATATTCAGTGATGGTGGCCATGGGGTTCGCAACAATCGAAAACATCGGGTATGTGCAGGATCATGGTTTCAGCACGGCCATCGTGCGCATGTTTTTATCGGTACCTGCGCATGCAGCTTTCGGAACCGTGATGGGCTATTATATTGGTTTGGCCAAATTCAACCGCGCACGGGCAGGTTGGTTTATTCTAAAGGGATTGGCCATGTCTGTCTTCTTCCATGGAGCATTCGACTTTTTCCTCTTTTTGCAGGGGAATATTGCTGTGCGCGCTTATGTGAGTGAAGGACTCTTGTTTTTTGGAGCCGTTGCTTCTTACTATTTTGCGGTCCGTTTCAGTTTGCGGGCCATCCGCCTGCACCGCGAAATTTCGCGGATAGATTTTGAGAAAAAGATTAACCAGGTGTAACTCATGGATGAAGCGCTTATCATTCGTCATGCCGATACAGACGATATCAATAGCATAGGTTTTCTGGCACACCAGATTTGGCCGGCTACGTATGGCCATATCCTCGCAAAGGAACAGCTCGATTATATGTTGCAGATGATGTACAGTCCGGCTTCGTTAAAAAAGCAAATGCAGCAGGAGCATGTTTTTTTAATTGCCGAACTGGATGAGGAGCCTGTTGGCTTCGCCTCCTTTTCGCCCACTCCCGATGCCGGTACTTTTAAACTGCATAAAATTTACGTACGAACAGACATCCAGGGGAAGGGCCTGGGTAAGGCACTTATCAATGCCGTTGCCGAAGAGATCAGGGAGAAAAATGCGCACTGCCTTCGCCTCAATGTAAACCGGCACAATATGGCGAAAGACTTTTACGAACGACTCGGTTTTGTTATTGTGAAGGAAGAAGACATTGATATTGGCAACGGCTATTTCATGAACGACTATGTGATGGAAAAAACGCTTTAATAAAACATGCTGCTAGTGCATGGCGAGCA
>JAGWTK010000337.1 GCA_028876035.1 Bacteroidota bacterium | reverse complement strand
CCGACGGTAAATTACTTGCCTTTGTTTCCACCAGGCATACCGGCACCACCAATATCTGGCTATTGGATATGCAAACAAAGCAGCTCAAGAATCTAACCGGACAAAGCCCGATCACAGGTGACCCCAATAAGCCCAATGCGTTTCTTCGTCCGAGTTGGTCACCCGATGGGCAATGGATTGCGTTTGCGTCTGACAGAAACACGGAATGGGCGGGACACTCGCAGGGAAAAGGATGGGAACATATCCAGGCATTGAAGATTTACATCGTACATCCTGATGGTACAGGTTTGCAGCAGGTTTCGAAAGACGGTGTTTGCGCAGGTTCGCCGCAATGGTCAGCGGACGGCCATTCCCTTGTGTATTATGAAATGGACCCCGAAGATACCTGGAATGCGAGAACTTCCTTTGGCGTAGGTAAAGCCACATCACAAATCGTGACCAGCAATATCATCACCCATCAAAGAACGGTTGAAACCTCCGGTGCCGGCCTGAAACTGTTTCCCCATTATGTAAAAAACAGCATTGGCTATTTGGTAAAAGGGGGCGACAAAGAAGGGATCTATTATACGAGTGGGTTGGGCATCCAAAGAGCGATGCGTTCGCCTGGCTGGTCGCCCGATGGCAACACGGTGGTATACGAAAAACAAGACTGGAAACCCCGGCAGCAGAATGAGCTGTTGTATAGCTGGGACAGCACCCTTGAATACCGGTACACCGATGTATTTCCCAGTTTTTCGGTGGAAGGAAAATTATTGTTGACGGAAAAAGATGACAACTCATCGATTGCGTACATGGATGCCGATGGAAGCAACCGTAAAAGAGTGTTCAACGCCACAGGCGGTGAAGCCTTTTCACCGGCCTGGTCGCCCGACGGACAAAAAATTGTATTCGGCTATGGCGGTTATTTCCAGGGGCGTTCCACCAGGGCTGCGAAACTTGTATTGATCAACAAAGACGGTTCAGGCCTGACGGACCTTACCACGGGCAGTCCCAACGCAGGTTTTCCCAGCTTTTCACCCGATGGAAAGCATATTGTATACCGTATCTGGAACAAAGACTCGGTGGGCCTGCGGATCATGAACATCGAAGATAAATCTGTGACTGTACTCACGCGGGAGTACGACAATGTACCGTTCTGGTCACCCGACGGTTCCAAAATATTGTTTACCCGAAAACACGACAACAACAATTTCGACATCTTCACCATTGCGCCCGATGGCACCCATTTGCAACAGCTCACCAGCTATCCCGCCAATGACGCGCATGCCGTTTGGTCGCAGGATGGAAAGCAGATTCTCTGGAGTTGCGGGCTCTACGGGTTTAAAGAAGAAGCGGCGCTCAGCGATAATACCTTCCAGCCTTATGGTGTGATATTTATCATGAATGCAGATGGTACTGGAAAGCGCCCCTTGACCGACAGCATTTGGGAAGATTCGATGCCTTGTTTTGTACCGGTGGCAACAAATACCACCGCGAAGCACTAGCGGTCATCCTTGCAGCGACCCACAATATCCCGCTTTGCAAAGACTGATTGGCATGTGATCATTGCGGGTACGATTGGCAGCAATCTTACAAAAATTAGTATTCAACTACTCCATTTAAAATAAGCATGATGACCCAGCACGAGAAAACGGATACCCAGGTGGTATATGCCCAGTTACTGTGTTTTTTGCTGGCCACCCTTCTTGGACTGGTGGCGGATGTATTTGGGCCGGGCCTCCAACAGAGCGTTTACAAGTTTGTGGATGCCATTTTTATTACCGGAACCATTTTGGTAGCCATGAAACTTGCCCGCGAGGGTTGGGACATGCCCGCAGCCGGATTTACTTTATTGTCGATTGCCTGGGGTGTATTTTTCCTGGCCAAGGACTTTCAAAAACAAGAAGTAGGTTCTGATATTTTAGCATCCTCGTTCTACTTTCTGCTGCCTTCTATGATCCTCATTGCCTTTTACGGACGCTTCCCCCTGTTTATTAAAATCATCGGCCTGGTTACCATATTACCCTCCCTCATCGGCCTGATCTACACCAAGACCGGCGCTTCTACCCAAGCCTATTTTATCTGGCGAAAGCTGAGTTACCAGTCGGTGCACCTGCTCAGTCTTTTCTGGGGTGTTTACTTCTATATCGTCCTCAAAAGGAATCAGCAAAAGAAAGTGTAATCAATTTAACTTGCAATTAAACAATAGCAGATTAGAGATAGACGCTTTGTTCAAGAAAGAAAGACAAAAGTCCGAGACTAAAAGCTAGGTGCTGGAAGCAGGTAGCTAGCAGCTTTCTTCAGCACATAGAAATCCAGAAACATAGGAACACATAAATGTCCCGGCGTTTTCTACGGCTGGTTGCCTATGCTGGCAAAGAACACATAGCGGCAGATGGCTCGGACGATCAACACAAAAACTACTCAGCTAAAGTCTGGCCAAGTTCGTGATATGGAATTCTAATCATAAACTTACAACCAGGGTGAGCGCTTTCTCGTTCAATCGTCCCGTTCAAATAAGAGACCCGCGATTGAATGCTCTGCATACCAATACCCGAACTGGCAGATTCCCCAATTCCTTTCCCATTATCGGTAAATTCCATAACAAGCTCCTTTTCACCAAAAGCAAGCGAAACAGTTGCCCGGGTAGCGCCGGAATGCTTAACGCAATTATTTGTCAGCTCCAACACTATCCGGTAGATCATCAACTCTTCATCCTTTGTAAAAGCATTGTGCCCGTTTGAGTAGTTAAAGTCAAATTTTATATCGCCGCGTTCATTCAACGTATTGAAGTGAGAAAACAGCAACATTTTTAAATCGGTTTCCGCGAAATAGGGCGGCATTAGTTGATAGGCAATGGAACGTGCGGACGAAGACGCGCGGCTTATCAGCGAACGCAATTCAGTTGCATCTTTCGAATCTTTGTTATCGGACGAGAGTTTAATCTTAATCAACGCAAGAGTACTACCCAACTCGTCGTGGATATCCTGGGCAATGCGTTTGCGCTCATCTTCCAGGGAATGAATGACTGCAGACGAAACAAGCCGCTGCGCCTCGATCTTTGCTGCAACCATAATCTTTCTTTTGCCAACGATAAATCTTTGAAGACGTTGCAGCAGGAGGAATATGAAAATGCAAATAGACAACAGCCCAACGACTAAATAGAAAGGATAAATGATAACATCTCCGAGCATGGCATTTACTACGTAACCTGCATCTGAAAGAACAGCAATCGTCACCAAAACGGTCAACTTTAAGCTTATTTGATTCCTGCGGAAATAGCAGAAACAGGCCAGCAAAAGCAGGTCTGCAAATAACTCTGCCCAAAGTTGAACTGCTACGTCGTGCCGGGAAAAGACCTTCGCGCCGAACAAAAGCGCTAATAGCAATACCAAAAACCCCGCACTTACAGCATACAATGCCTTTTTCTCATCTATCCGGTCGAAAACCAATTGAAACGCCAATACTATCATGCTACTTACTGAAATGAAATTGATAACCTCGAATATCCAAATGCTGTCCGCCAGCTCTTCTGGCCCGTACCACAAAATCCATGGAGCCAAAAAAGCACCGAAATAAAAGAGGAATGAAACAATAGCCCAATCCCCTGAATAGAAAAAGACCCCCAGCATCAGCAAGATGATAGCAATACCAACAGCTCTTGCAACCGATAGCTCAACTGGCATTTTTACCGGCACATATTTCGACTCTTTGTAGGTATAAAAATGAACTTTTGTCAGCTCTACCGGTTCCTTAGTTGAAAGCTTTATTAGAATTTTTGCCTCCTCAAGAGAGGCCATATCAAATGTATACAGAGTTCGGACTGGTTCATGAAAGTAGCCGCTATACCGATCTTCCCCATTCAGCTTTCCAATAAAACTTTCAGACCTACCCTGCCAAAGGAAAACAGCCGGATTAAGACCAGGATTGTCAATACTCATTGCCCACTTTGTATACGAAGTAAAATTCCGCAGATGGATGACATACCAGGTATCCCGGACGGCGATATGCCTGGCGCTATCGTTTAATTTTGTAACCCGATCAAAAACCGATTCCGGGATTGCGTCTCCCTTGGCCGACGTGAAGGGGACTAACAGTGCAAATTCCTTTTCCAATGAGCCGTTCCAAAATTGAATTTCATAAGCGTATGGCCTGTACAAGGTCACAATAGGGCCATCGTCGCTTTTGTACACCGGGTAACTGAACTCTTGTTCCGGTTGTTTACAGGCAAAAGTGCAGACGATTACGAAAAGGACAAAACCCGCCCATATTCGCATGGCTGGAGGATTTGGTTAATGCTTAAGGACAACAGCACTAAGATAGCTCTGGTCAAAAATGGGGAAGCAGGTGTTTTAACGGTAAGGCTAAGCCGCTTATCAATACAAGACACTAGTTAGTATCGTTTTTCAACCACTACTAGCGTGCAATGCCTTTAGCCGGGTAAACCAAGAAATCGCTTGTAAGGCTGCCAATACTGCCACACCAACGAGAGGTCTGATTTCGCCTAATGACATTCGGTATTGCCAAAATTGCCAGAATATGCTAGCATTGCGATTGTCGGACCGCAGGCAACATTGCCAGTTGACCAATGAATCACTGGACAGGATTTGCTTTGAAATGCCATTTCGAAAATAAATCCGGCCACGTTTTGCTAAATTTTTTGGCGATTTCGATTCTGTCCGTAAATTTGTCCGCGTCCGTCAAAATATCGGCATTATGGTTAACGTGAAATTTTATTTAGACAAGGCTGACCGAAACAGGCATTATCCAATTCACCTTGTGCTTCGCCAAAAGGATGTACAAGTGAAGGTAGCTACGGGAGAAAAAATAAAAAAGAAAGAGTGGGATAGTATCACCCAATCCGTCAATGATAGCTGTCCGAATCACAAAGGGATA
>JAGWTK010000336.1 GCA_028876035.1 Bacteroidota bacterium | reverse complement strand
CTGATCACCTGCAATGCCTGCAATGGGTATGCCCGCATGTTCGGTATGTCCGTACAATTCACTGGATGCTTTTACTTCGGGTAGCACAGATGCGGGTATGTCAAGTATTTTCAGGAGTTCATCGTCCCAGGTACAGCTATGAATGTTCAGCAGCATCGTGCGCGACGCATTGGAAACATCGGTGATGTGCAGTTTGCCGCCGGACAATTTCCAGGCAAGCCATGAATCGACGGTACCAAAAGCCAGTTCGCCCCTGGCAGCTTTTTCTCTTGCGCCGGGCACATTATCGAGCAACCATTTCAATTTTGTACCGGAGAAATACGCGTCGATCACCAAACCGGTTTTCTCCTGTATGAGGGGTGCGAGTCCTTTTGCCTTCAGTTCGTCGCAGAACGATGCCGTGCGCCGATCCTGCCAAACGATTGCATTGTGCAGGGGCTTGCCTGTTTTTCGATCCCAGAGCACGGTGGTCTCGCGCTGGTTGGTAATGCCGATGGCAGCGACTTGTTCGGGTTGCAATCCCTGTTTGGCCAATACTTCGGCCATTACACTGAATTGCGAACTCCATATTTCTTCCGCATCGTGCTCTACCCAGGCCGGTTGCGGATATAGCTGGGTGAATTCTTTTTGGGCAGTTGCTACGATATTTCCATCGTGGTTGAATAGGATGGCGCGGGAACTGGTAGTGCCCTGGTCGAGGGCGAGGATGTAGCGGGTTGACATACGCAAACGTTGATGAGGTTGGAAGATAGGAAAAAACGGTTGTAAGTAGTAAGTTGTAAGTGGTAAGTCTTTTCGATCAGAAAAGGGTAAGAGGTGAGCGGTAAGAGGTGAGAGTCGGGGTATAAAAAAGTCAAAAGTCAAAAGTCAAAATGCAAAACATGCATCAGAACCGGATATACTGGTAGCCGGAAGCTGGTGGCCGGAAGCAAAGAATGTAAATGAAAAAATTGAGCATACTTCCTGACTGGAAATGCAGGTAGCGGGAAGCTGGCTGCCCGAAGCCAAAGTGTAAAAGTCAAAACACCCGGCGAACGTGAACAAGCCAACAGCTAACGCCTAACAGCCAACGCCTAACAGCCAACGCCCAACAGCTAGAACGCGAGCCGGAAACTAAAGAATACCCCAAACCGTTTTTCTTTTTCAACAGGTAATGGCCGGGGAAAAAGCCGCCATACAAAGTCGATGCGAAACACTTTTAAGATATTGTCGACACCGGTTCCGATTTCCATATACGTTTTTCCATCGAGCGATTTAAACTGGGTGTTGAATGGATAGCCCGAAGAGGCATTGTATTGCTTGTTGGCATCGCTCAAACTTCCCCATAATGCTTTTGCCGTCCAGAACTGGCGGAATTTAAGTTTTCGTGTAATGGGGATAAACCGGAAAAGACCGTTTCCAAAATTGTGTTCCAGGCCAAAACCGGCATAACGGTCATGCACATACTCCCATTTGTTCAGTAGGCTGTAGGCGTATTTATTGTAGTAATAGATTTCGTTACCCGGTGCCACATCCAGTAACATGAAAGGGAGGGTGCCATAGGTGCGGCCGGCGAAAAAATTATAGTAAAGTGTTCCATAAGGCGGAAGGCGCAGGTAATCTGAAACACTAGCCGATAGCTTACTGTATTGGTAACTGCTGTTCAATACACCACTGATGCCCCGGGAGAATTTGATTTCGCCGATGGGGTAGGGGCTGCCCAGGCTTATCCGATAGAAAGTATTTTCCAGAAATTTTTCCAGATAGGCGAAGCGCAGCTTGACACTGGTTTCAAAATTATTAAGCGGAGCCCCGCCAGCCTGTTTGGAATAGATGCTGTCTGGCGGCAAATTGCGGAGCAGGGTGTATTGTTTGCTCGTGTTCGAAAGCGTTACTGAAAATCCTGAATGCCATTCCTTGAAAAGGTCCAGTCTTTTCTCTTCAGTGAATAAGAATTTGATCGGAATGCCGGGTTTGCGGATGGCGAGTGCAAAAATATTATCCTGACTTACTTCGTCGAGGTATTGCTGCCCGTAGTCGATGTCTTTGGAGTACTTCGCAAATACATAGGAACGTGGTTGCTTCGTAAACAGGTAGAGTGCATCTGCCTCGTATTTGAATTTTTTATCACCGAAACCATAGGCCAGGTAACCATGGGCAATCAGGTTTTTGTTGAAGCCGCGGTTGGTGCCCACGTCGAAGCGCAGCCGCAGTCCTTCCTGCAGGTTCGAGAAAACCCAGTTTTGCCAGGGGCCGAGCTCGATATTGCCGGTTTCGAAATAACCGGTGGCGAGGAAGTTGATGATATTGGTGTACTGGGCGAATTGCGGCATTTTTTGCAATGTGTCCATCATTGCGTACACAGCCCTTTCATTTTTACTCAGCGCTTCGTGGCGTTGTTCGTTCCAGTAGGCATTGTCTTTTTTGCGTGCATCTTTTTCCAGGGTCACTTCCTGCATGATGCGGTTAGACCGTAGGGAGTCAAGGATAAAATCCTGGTCGTGTACAATATTCCTGTAAGTGGTCGTTTTCCGCGCGATAAAGCCGGCTGATTTTTTTCCCAGTGGTGTGATATCGGCCACAAACTTGTCTTTGACCAGGAACCAGGTGCTGTCGTCGATCATTTTGTATTCCTGGATCAGGCTGAGCCGATCCACGAAGTTGATATTGGCGTCGGTGGACAGGGACATGGTCATTTTCTGAATCGCCCAGCTGGTATCGTGTACCCAGCAATCGCCGCTGAACGTGCTTTCGCCTTTGCGTTTGGGGGTAAAGCTCATGTGGATGAGGCGGCGCCCGTTCACAAACTGGGAATCGAGGACGGTATAGCGGTAGTACTGATCGCCGTTGTCGCTGATCGGACTGATGAATTGCTTGTCGAATACAGGGATAAAGTTCGCATATACATTCACGTTGGCATCGGTACCACCGAGCAGGCGGCTCACGCTTTCGTTGTCGACCCCTTCGGTTTTGCTGGCGCGGATGATTTCACGGGTTTTGAATGGGTCGCGCTGGTAATAGTAATCCGAAATTGTTTCAGTGAGGAAGAAGGGGAGGAAGGGGTCGCCTTCGGAGCTATCCACATTGTCGAGAATAAAGCTAAAGGGTTTGAGTAGTTTAATCCGATTGAGCTTTTCCTTTTTGATGCGGTTGATATCGAGTTCCATTTTGTTGTAGAGCTCATACCGGAAATTGGGAAAGCGGTAGCGGTCGTTCTCTTTTTTGTGTTTGACAATCCGCTTCCACATGAGGTATCCCCGGTCGATCTTACGGCTCACCACTACTTCAGCGCGGATGGTACTTCTGTCCATACGGATAACAATACTGCTGTTTTCCGGGAGATTGCCGGTGAATAGCTTGTAGTCGGAATAACCCACATACGTTACCACCAGGGTGTCCTGAGGCCAGTCGCGGAAGCTGAAGGAGAAATTGCCGGCAGAGTCACTCAAGCGGCCCATCCCCGATTGCATAAAACGGATGGAGGCGAACGGGATGCGCTCATCGCTCAGCGCGTCTTTGACATAACCGCGCAGGAATTTTTGTGCTGGTAGCAGCACGGGCAGCAGCAGCATGAGCAGCAGTGGTAAGCAGGTCCGGCGAAGGGCCATCATATCTGTCGAAATTAGCTTTTTTATAAGGTATGGAGTTGTGTTTGCGGTAAACCCACAAAGTTTAAGGTTTAATGGTTTAAAGTTTAAGGTTCTTTGTGTGTCTTGCTGCCAGTCATGCCAGCTTCACGCACGACGGCGACAGAACTGACCTGGATTCCGACCATGTGCTACTTTGATCCGACCTGCCAGGAGATAAGACTTTTGGTCAAGGGGAAATAACGCATGCGTCAGCTCACTTAAAACTTATTACTTACTACTTACAACTTTCTTCAAATTTTATTTGGACCAATCCATTCTTTCCACTTACTTTGTCTTTCAAAGTGCTTTTTATGAATAGCCAACAACAGGGTTTAGCCGATATCCAGGATATCCGTCGAATCATGGAAAGAAGCAGTCGCTTTATTAGCTTGAGTGGCTGGAGTGGTATTGCGGCGGGCACCTGTGCATTGGCAGGCGCGGGGCTGGCATACCATTTTATCAGCCAGTTTCAAAAAGGCGCCGTGGATATTGAGGCGCTTGAATATATTTTGTTGGGTATAGCGGCGGGTGTTTTTGCGGCCGCCTTCCTACTGGCATTTTTATTTACGTATGCGCGCAGCCGGCGTGCGGGGGTGGCAATATGGGGAAAGGCAGCGCAACGACTGCTGTTCAATACCCTGGTTCCGCTCGTGGCCGGTGGATTTGTTTGCCTGCGGATGCTGGAAACGGAGTACTATGGTTTTATCGCGCCTTCCTGTTTAATTTTTTACGGATTGGCCCTGGTGAACGGCAGCAAATACACCCTGGGTGAAATTCGCTGGCTGGGCTATAGCCAGGTGCTGCTGGGTATTTTTAATTTGTGGCTGCCGGGGAACGGACTTTTTTTCTGGGCATTGGGGTTTGGCGTATTACATATAATTTACGGTGCGGTGATGTGGTGGAAATATGAGCGGAGCAATACAGCAGGGTCAGCAAACGCATAAGGGCTACAAAAAAGAACAATGAAAAACCCTATTGAACAGCTTAATAAAATTTTTGACAGCCGGATACGGTTGGGGATCATGAGCGCATTGATGGTGAATGACAGCATTAACTTCAATGAGCTGAAGGAACTGATTGCCGTTACCGACGGTAACCTCGCATCGCACCTGAAAACCCTGGAAGAAAGCGGCTTTATAAAAGTGCAGAAAGGGTTTGTAGGAAGAAAAACAAATACGCTTTACTCTGTAACAAAAGCCGGTGAAAAAGCATTCAAGCAACATCTCGACGGACTCGAACAAATGATCAAATCCATACAGTAAATTTTTTTTGTAT
>JAGWTK010000335.1 GCA_028876035.1 Bacteroidota bacterium | reverse complement strand
CCAGCAAGGGCGACGGATTTATTCAAAAACTATTGGGCGATCTCAAGACAGAAGCCGATTTTGATTTCGGTGGCAGCTGGTCGATGGAGAAAGGAATGAAGTTCCATGGCAGCAGCGCACTCGAACTCCAGCTCCCTGCACATATTGCCATCGGACCAGTATCAATAGAAGGTCTAACGGTAACCATTGGATTTAAAGATGCAAAGATACCTGTCTCACTGGGTGCTGATATCAAAGCTTCGCTCGGACCACTGGTGGCAGTGGTGCAGAACATGGGACTTACCGGCACCTTCTCCTTCCCCGCCAATGCCGATGGTAACCTTGGACCCATTCAACTCGATATCGGGTTCAAACCACCGAACGGCGTGGGTCTTTCCCTGGATACCGGTATCATCAAAGGAGGCGGGTTTCTCTATATTAACACCGACAAAGGTGAGTATGTTGGTGCGCTGGAACTGGACTTTGTGGGTGTCGTTAGCCTGAAAGCGATAGGCATCATCAATACCATCATGCCCGATGGCAGCAAAGGATTTTCACTGCTGATCATCATCACTGCCGAATTTCCGCCGATCCAACTCGGCTTCGGATTTACATTGAATGCCGTTGGTGGCTTACTCGGACTCAACCGCACGGTCAAGCTCGACGTGCTGCGCGAAGGCATCCGCACCAATGCAATCAAAAGCATTCTGTTCCCGCAGGATGTCATCGCCAATATCAACCGCATCGTCAGCGATCTCAAACAAGTATTCCCGCCCTACCCGGATCATTTTGTAGTTGGCCCTATGGCGGAACTGGGTTGGGGTACGCCCTCGATTCTTACGCTGGAGATCGGACTGTTGCTTGAAATTCCCGTGCCCCGCATCGCCATACTCGGCGTGATTAAAGCATTGCTGCCTTCGGAAGACGCGCCGCTCCTGCGCATACAGGTGAACTTTCTTGGCGTCATCGATTTTGAAAATCAATACATTTCTTTCGACGCAAGTCTCTACGACTCACGCTTGCTGATCTATACTTTATCGGGTGATATGGCATTCCGCCTCTCCTGGGGCGATCATCCCATGTTTATCCTCAGCGTTGGCGGCTTCCACCCGGCCTTTCACGATGCGCCACCGGATCTGCAAAACATGACCCGTCTCACGATTAGTTTGCTCAACGGTCCCAACCCGCGCATCACTGTCCAAAGCTATTTCGCAGTTACGTCCAATACCGTACAATTTGGTGCGAAAGCGGAACTCTATGCGGCGGCTGCCGGTTTCAATATCTACGGCTTTATCGGCTACGATGTATTGTTCCAGTTTGATCCCTTTAAGTTCATTGCTGATTTTGCCGCCGGTCTTGCCCTTCGTCGGGGCGCTTCGGTGATCATGAGCATCAGCGTGAACGGAGAACTCTCCGGTCCGCATCCTTTCAATGCAAAAGGCAGCGCCAGTGTGGACTTCTTCTTCTTTTCTGTGAGCGTCAGTTTCAATGAAACCTGGGGTGAAAGCGGCGATGCAGAGGAACCACAAAAGATCAATATCATACCGTTGCTTACCGATGCGATCAAAGACGATCGCAACTGGAAAGCGCTGATGCCCGACAGTAACAACCTGCATGTAAGCCTGAAGAAATTAGACCTGCCGCCGGATCAAATCGTCATCCACCCCTTCGGCGTACTCAGTTTCAGCGAACGCATTGTTCCCCTTGACATCGCCATCAATCGCTTTGGCAACAAAGTGCCCGATGGTGCCAACCTGTTTACGATCAAAGATGCCGACAGCAGCGATACCACACAGGTACTTAAAGAGCAATTTGCACCGGCAAATTTTTTCAATAAGTCCGACAATGAAAAATTGTCCAGTCCCTCCTTTGAACTGATGAACAGCGGATTCAGCATCACCGGTTCTGGCAAACTGAATCTACCCATGGGTATTACGCGAAATGTAGACTATGAACTGGCTTACCTGCATAAAAAGCAGCAAAGGTTTGCCCGCACCGGCATCTACAAGTTTGCAAAAAAACTTTTCAGCGCAGCCCTCAAAGGAAGTGCCGCTTCGCAGAGCAAACTATCGTTTACGCGCAACCGCGTTTCGGCGAATGCACCGGATAAAGTGGTGGTATTGCCCGGACAGTACGCTGTCGCCAATATCAGCGACATGAAATTGTACAGCAGCGCCAGCGTTGCCGGTTCTTATATGGAAGCCAAACAGCAGCACGACGCGCTGGTGGCTATTCATCCTGAACTCGATGGAAAACTGCAGGTATTATCTCATTACGAATTAAACATGAACTGATGCCGGATCCAAACGACGTGGTAGAAGTTGCCAGTTACCGATTTAGTCCCTGGGCCCGCAAGGGCATCGCCGCCAGCATCATCGAAACCGATGACCTCGGCGCCGGAACCGCCACACAGGCAGGAAGGGCCCGCGTACCCGTTGGCGTGAAATTGAACGATACCGCACTCACCAAACAGTTTTCATTGATCGGCCCTGGCGATATCATCGGCGTCAACAGCGATATGATTGTACGTACGGATCCAGTAAACCGGGTGACCAGTACCGAATCAAATTACCTCGTGTCGATCGAATTCTATGACGAAGATTTCGCCTGGCGCTATACACCCGCTGCGCCTTCGGGCGATCACCTGCGTCCCTGGTTATTCCTGCTGGTGCTGAAAGAAACCGAATTTGAACGCAGCAAACAGCGGGTACCCTTGCCCGTTATAACGGTGAAAGTAAAAGAAGCGCTGCCGCCGGCAAACGAAACCTGGCTCTGGGCACATGTGCATTGCGATGCGGATATACCCGACAGCGAATTATCCACCCTCGAGAAATTTCTTATCTCCATCAACAAAAACATCGGCGAAGATCCCGACCAGCTCTATTGCCGGCTGATGAGTCCGCGCAAGCTGGAACCCAATACCGGCTATTATGCCTTCCTGGTGCCTGCTTTTGAAACGGGGAGGGTGGTAGGGTTGAAACCAGATGCGGATATTAGTGCCATTCCTGCGCAAAAATCAGCATGGACAGAAGCCGGTACCAACGGGGATATGCCAGTGTATTACGAATGGCATTTCCGCACGGGCGACGAAGGCGATTTTGAATCGCTGGTGAAGTTGCTAAACCCGAACCCGATGGACAAACGGGTAGGCATCCGCGACATGGATTGTCACCAGCCGGGTTTCATGCGGGCGGATGATCCTTCTCTGCCATTGGCGGGTACGGAACCAACGCTGCTCGGGCTCGAAGGTGCGTTGAAATCACCCACCGCTGTTTCAACCACATTCCCGGACCCGGATAAACCCAATCTCTTCCAGCCCCAACTGCAAGCGATCGTGAACCTCCCGCGCACAATGCAGGCTGATCTGACCAAAGACCCGATCATATCCGCGCCGCTTTACGGCGGCAACCATGCTAAGAAATCAGCGACGGAAGTAGTGATGCTGGATGTAACCAGCAACAGTTGGGTGAATGATCTCAACCGCGATCCGCGTACAAGAGTGCCGGCGGGCTTTGGCACCCGCGTCATCCAGGAGAACCAGGAATCATTGATGCAAAAAGCCTGGAACCAGGTAATGAAAATCGTTGAAGCGAACAAGCTGATCCAGGCAACAGTTTTCAATATCAAAATTGCTATGAAGTATTCCGAAAAAACCTTGTCCCGTTTATCGGCCGCTTCATTGATCTCGGTGAGCAAGCCCGTGCTGTCGCGTATCATGGGTAGTCCCACTACTTTACTGCACCAGCTGAACGAAAGTATTTTACCCGCTGCGCTTTTCAGCGGTACCTACCGGAGAATAGTAAGGCCTGGCGGCAGGGTTTCAAAAAAGCTGAAAGGTATCCGCCATGACGAAGTGGTGAATCTTGTGAATGAAGGAAAGATTTCAGCGGAACCACCCAAACAAACACCCGCCGCACTGCCGGATACCCAAAAGCTGGCCAACGAAATAAAGCCAAAGAATATTTCGGGCTGGCTGTCATGGATTATAAAAAATAGTTTACTGGTATTGCTTATTCTGCTGCTGCTTTTCCTGGTACTTGCAATACTAACGGGCATGTATATCCTATTTGTGCTGTTGGCAGGCGCGGCAGCATTCGGGTACCAGCGGTTGGCTGGCCTCAGAAAAGATTATCACACCGCTGATCTGCTCGCCGATCCGAAGCAACTGCAGCAGGCTATTGCAGCTGCACCTCCGCAGCCTTCCTTTCAGCTGCAGTTGAGTGATGAGCCAGCCCTGCCCGCACCGGTACCTGCGCCGGCCGGACAAGATAGCTATGAAGCCAAACGATTCCGTCGGGCCTCTGCCGATCTCAGCAGCCGGATGTCGCTCACCATTGATGAGAAAAAATGGCAGCCTTTCAACATCGGGAATGCACAGGAAAAACTGCTGACAGCACTTCGTCCATCCCTGTCTTTTTCAAAGCGATTATACGGCACCGTTATCCTGCCGGAGTACATCCAGCCGGAGAAAATATTTCCTGCCATGGCTTACCCCGATTTTGAAGACCCGATGTACAAGAAACTGGCGGATATATCGAGTGAACTGCTCCTGCCCAATGTAAAACTGATTCCGCCGAATACCATTTCGCTGTTGCGCACCAACCAGAAGTTTATAGAAGCCTACATGGTAGGACTGAACCATGAAATGGGCCGGGAGTTGCTCTGGCGTGAATATCCTACCGATGAACGGGGCAGCTATTTCCGGCAGTTCTGGGATGTAAAAGGAATTGTTCGTCCGGCTACCAATAAAACCGAAGCCCAAACCAACGAGGAATTCAAAGACATTAAACCCATCCATACCTGGCCTGTAACAAGTCTGCTGGGTAAACACAACAACCGCGATGCACAGGGCGATGCCAATCAAACGGTACTGGTAATACGGGGTGAACTGCTGAACCACTATCCCAACACCGTCA
>JAGWTK010000014.1 GCA_028876035.1 Bacteroidota bacterium | reverse complement strand
AACTCACCCAAGGACATCGAGAACCTGGTCACAAGACCGATCGAAAAACAAATCAAAGGAATCTCAGGCGTTAAGATTAAGAAGTTTACCAGTACATCGCAGGCCGACTATTCCGCCATCCTGGTAGAGTTTGATGCCAATGAGAAAATAGATATCGCGCTCCAAAAAGTAAAAGATGCCGTTGACAAAGCCCGGCAGGATCTGCCAACAGATCTTACGCAGGAACCAGTGGTACTCGATGTAAATATCAGCGATGTTCCCGTGATGTATGTGAACCTGAGCGGCGACTATGATCTGCAGAGCCTGAAAAAGTATGCCGATGATTTGAAAGACCAGCTCGAAGACATCTCACAAATCAACCGGATTGACCTGGTGGGTGCGCCCGAGCGCGAGTTTCAGATTAATGTGGACAACTACCGCATGCAAAGCGCCGGTGTAACCTTCGACGATATCAGCAACGCTGTGGCGCGGGAAAACATGGATATCTCCGGCGGCTTGCTGGATGTGGGAAATATGAAGCGTACACTGCAGCTTAAGGGCCAGCTTAAAACAGCCAACGATATCCAGAACATCGTGGTTCGGAATGCGCAGGGTGCTGCCATCTACCTGAAAGATATCGCGCAGGTAAAAGACACGGTGAAAGAAAGAGAGAGTTATGCGCGGCTTGATGGAAAAAATGTAATTACCCTCAATATCATTAAACGCAGTGGTGAAAATCTGATCGAAACCAGCGAAGCCGTACAGAAAGCAGTAGAAGACGCCAGGGGTGTGCTTTACCCCAAAAACATGAAGGTGGTAGTTACCGGCGACCAGAGTGTACGCACCAAGGCATCGTTTAAAGACCTGGTAAATTCCATCGTGATTGGTTTCATACTGGTATTATTCGTACTCATGTTTTTCATGGGCGTAACCAACGCATTCTTTGTAGCACTGTCGGTACCACTGAGTATGTTCGTGGCCTTTATGTTTCTGCCGGGCGCAGACCTTATCGTGGGCACGCATGTGACGCTCAACTTCATGGTATTGTTTGCCCTATTGTTTGCATTGGGTATTATCGTGGATGATGCGATTGTGGTTATTGAAAATACCCACCGCATCTTTGTTGAAGGCAGGGGAAAGCTCACTGCCACCACTTCTGCGCGCATGGCAGCCGGGGAAGTATTCATCCCGGTACTGGCGGGAACACTCACCATGCTGGCACCATTCTTCCCACTCTTATTCTGGCCGGGCATCATCGGCAAGTTCATGATCTTCCTGCCCACTATGCTCATATTTACGCTTGCTGCATCATTGATTGTGGCGTTTATTATGAATCCCGTGTTCGCAGTTGATTTTATGAATCACCCCGAAGGCGAACACGAACCGAAAAGCGCCATCTTCCGGAAACCGGCGTTTTGGATTGCTATTGCAGTAGGTATTCTTTTCGACCTGATGGGTGTCACTTTCATGGGCAATCTCCTGATATTTTTTATGCTCATGGTGGTGTTCAACAAATACGTGCTGGACGATGCCATTCATAAATTCCAGAACAAGGCCCTGCCCTGGATCATGGGGCATTATGAGAGCCTGCTGCGCTGGTGCCTTAAAGGATGGCGCCCTGTGCAACTCCTGCTGGGAACATTCGCCCTGCTGGTATTGTCTTTCATCATTTTCACAGTATCCATCAAATCCGGTCATGTCGGCATCGTGTTCTTCCCGAAAGCCGACCCTAACCAGGTGTATGTATACCTGAAACTACCGGTAGGAACCAATATTGAATATACCGACTCCATTACCCGCGTGCTGGAAGGACGGGTGAATCATATACTTGGTACAGAAAATGGCAAACACAATCCATTGGTGGAAAGTGTTATCAGTAACGTAGCCATCGGCGCCAATGACCCTGCCGCGCAGGACCGGAGTACCCGCAGCGAATTGGGAAGGGTACAGGTGTCTTTTGTGGAATTTGAAAAACGACATGGTGTATCTACCCGTCCCTACCTTGATCAAATCCGTGCTGCTATGAAAGGCATTCCGGGTGCAGAGATTAGTGTTGACCAGGAAAGCGGCGGCCCTCCCACCGATCCTCCCGTGAATATTGAAATCGCCAGTGAAGATTTCGGCGACCTTATATCTACTGCCACCAATCTCAAGAACTACCTCGACTCCATACAAGTGCCGGGCGTAGAAGAGCTGAAAATGGATGTCGATCTTAACAATCCGGAACTAACGCTCACGGTTAACCGCGAACGTGCATTGATTGAAGGCGTTTCTTCTGCCCAGGTAGGACAACAGATCAGGACCGCCTTATTTGGACGGGAAGTATCGAAGATCAAGGAAGGAAAAGAGGAATATAAAATTCAGCTGCGCAACAACGAACTGCAGCGGAAGAGCCTGACCGACCTGTTGAACATGCGCATTTCTTTCCGTGACTTTGCCAGCGGCGGTGCGATAAAGAACATACCGATCAGTGTGCTCGTTAACATCGAACCCAGCAATACCCTGGGAAGTGTGAAGCGCAAAAACCAGAAAAGACAGATCACGCTCCGTTCCAATGTACTCACTACGCAGGGCTATAATGCTACGGCGGTGAATGCAGAGCTGGCGCGCTATATCGCTGCTTTTACGAAAAAACCGGATGGCGTCACCATCAAACAAACGGGTGAAGGTGAGCAACAGGCAGAAACCGGCGCGTTCCTGGGGAAAGCCCTCGTGATTGCATTGCTGTTGATTCTTGCGGTACTGGTATGGCAATTCAATTCCGTGAGCAAACCGATTATCATATTAACGGAAATCGTGTTTAGCATCATCGGCGTGTTGCTGGGTTTTTCGATTACAGGTATGGAGGTGTCGGTATTGATGACAGGATTGGGTATCGTAGGCCTCGCCGGTATCGTGGTGAAGAATGGAATTCTTGTGATCGAGTTCACCGATGAATTGCGTGCGCGCGGTATGAAAACAAAAGAAGCAGTCATCCAGGCGGGCAAAACACGTATTATCCCGGTATTGCTTACCGCTGTTGCTGCCATCCTCGCGTTCATACCCATTGCGGTTGGATTCAACATCAATTTCGTGACCCTGTTCTCTGAGTTGAACCCGCATATCTTTTTCGGAGGCGATAACGTAGCATTCTGGAAGCCGCTGAGCTGGACGATCATCTTTGGACTTGCCTTTGCATTCTTTATGACATTGTTCATGGTGCCGGGCATGTACCTGATTGCAGAGCGGCTCAGAAGGCCGATGCGCCGCCAGTTTGGTGGTAAATGGATTTCCTTTATGGGAATACCACCACTAATCTTCCTGTTCATGCCGCTGATGATCGTGACAATGCTCATCCACCGTGCACAGGTGAGCCGTCGCCGGCGCAAACTGGATGGTGAAAAAATAAATGAAGCCTTTATCGGAAGTTGGTTTTAGACAGGATTTATTTACAGGCCGGCAGTGATCGTAAAATGCCCCTCTCGCGAGGGGCATTTACATTTCTGGATTTCTTGATCGTTGGATTTTTTGATTGGCGAATGCGCTGCAAGTCAGACACTCGCTATTGAACAAAGACATTAAATTTTAGCGCCACAAGTCTATGTACTTGGTACTAAGTACTAAATACTTTGCTCAAAACCCTTTCTTCGGCGCCGGGTTCCCATGCGCATCCAGCTCTACTATCTCATAGCCCATTTTTTGCAGGCCGGGAAGAATGGTTGCCTTATCGCCTACCAGCACAATTTTTAATGCGCCTGGCTTTATATAATTTTTTGCCAATGCATTTATTTCTTCCTTTGTGATGCCAGCGAGAATCTTGTTTTGTTGGTCAACATAATCAGGGGGCAAATCATATTCAAGAATTCTTGACACAAATCCCGCTTTCTGCAGGCCGGTTTCATAGCGCAATGCATCTCTTTGCCCAATCGCACTCTTCGTAAAGTTCAGTTCTTCGTCGGTAATTCCTTCTGCTGCGTATTTCTTCAGTTCCTTGAGCACTTCTGTCAGTGCACTATCCGTAGCACCGGCTTTAATGCCTGCGCTGAACTGGAAATCACCGCTGTATTTATCGCCGTCAAAAGTTGATCGTGCACCATAAGTCCAGCCCTTGTCTTCACGCAGGTTGAGGTTAAGCCGGCTATTGAATGCGCCGCCCAATGCATAGTTCATTAGTCCCACTTTGTAATATTCGCCGGTGGCATCGTACTTCAAACCGGTAGCATATCCCACCCGGAATTCTGTTTGGGCCGCTTTGGGAACATCCACCAGGTATATCACTGGGTTGCTACCGGATTCCGCAATGGCGGGAACGGCAGGAATATCTATTTTCTTATTGGGCAGGCGTTGCAGGAAATCGAGCTTTGGAAGAATTTCATCCTGCTTCAAATCACCCACCACTACTACGCGCGTACCTTGTGAAGTAATTGTATTGTCGTAGTAGCCCTTTACATCCTCCAATGTAATTTTCGCCATTGAGCTCTCGGTACCGTCTTCGCTCATTCCGAGGATATTGTTGGCGCCGTAAAAAATTCTGGCTGCGAGTTCAGATGCCACGGCAGCCGGCTGTGTTTTTGATTGTTTGATGGCTTCGAGATTCTGTCGCTGGTTACGCTTAAATGCTTCCTCCGTGAATTTGGGATTCAGCAGCCGTTCCTGCAACAGGGCCATGGTTTTATCAAGGTTCTTTTTCAATCCCTGTACACTAATCGTAATACCATCTGTTACTGCCACCGTGTTGATACTGCTACCCAGCTTCTGCAACTCAATGGCCATTTGTTCCGCGCTGTAGTTCTTCGTGTCTTCATTCATCATGTCGGCGAAAATACTTGCCAGGCCCAGCCTGGAAGTGTCCTTTGCCTGCAACAGGTGTCCGCCCGGAATTGTAATTGAGATATTAAACGTGGGCAGTTCGGTATTTTCCGCGCCTATTATTTCCGTTCCGTTCGGCAAACTTTTCTTCCAGAATGCAGGCACTTTTACAACTGGGTTGGCACCATTACCGGGAATAATGGAGCGATCGAATGTGTCCTTTGCTTTTGTATACCTGAGTTTGGCATAGCCATAGTCGGGCGCTTTATAATGACCAGAATCGATCTTGTAATTGTCCGCCCCGGCGGCCAGTTTTTCCTGCGCCTTCGGCAATACACTTACGATCACCGGGTGTTTTGTTTTGATGTACTCGCGGTATACCCGCATCACTTCTTCCTTGGTAACAGAACGGTACATCCGCAGCAGATCGGCAATTTTGTTAGGGTTGCCAGTGAATGTTTGAAAAGCGGCGAGCTGGCTTACTTTACCGGCTACGCTTTGCAGCCCGTTGATATATTGCGCTTCAATCCCGCCTTTGAATCTGGCCACATCTTCGTCGGTCACACCGCGCACTTCAAAGCTGTCCAATGATGCCCTGATCAATTTTTCCATGTCCGCCAGTGATTTCCCGGGGTAAGGCACGGCGGTCATATAAAATTCACCTGCCAGTTCACTCAACTGGTTATTGGCATTTGCATTTAATGCAAGTTGTTTCTTTACCATTTGCTGGTAGAACACGGCGTTTTTACCTTGTCCGAGTACCTGTGCCAAACAAGCCAGTGCAGCCATGTCTTTATGATAATTGGGCACAGAAGGATAAACAATGGCCAATAGCGGCAGGCGTGCGTAGTTATCCGTGTAGGAAACATAACGGTCATGGTCAACCTTTGCGGCAGGTACGATTACTTTTTGTACAGCCGGACAACGGGGGATACCACCGAAATACTTCTCCGCCAATTTTACCACTTCTTCCGTTTTTACATCACCACCAATCGTAAGGGTAGCGTTGTTCGGACCGTACCAGCGCAAAAAGAAATTCTTAAGATCATTTACGTTTACCCGGTTCAAATCTTCGATATAACCAATCGTCAGCCAGGAATAGGGATGGCCATACTCATACAGGTTTTTTGCAACCGTTTCACTGAGCAAACCATAGGGGCGGTTATCGTAGTTCTGCCCGCGTTCATTTTTAACCGTTGCCCGCTGCACTTCAAATTTCTGTTGCGTAACGGCATCCAGTAAAAAGCCCATGCGATCGGCTTCCAGCCAGAGCATCTTTTCCAGTTGGTTGCTGGGTACGGTTTCATAATAATTGGTGCGGTCGCGGTTGGTAGAACCATTCAGTGTTCCGCCGGCGGCAGATACAATTTTGAAATGTTGTTCGTCGCCCACATGGTCACTTCCCTGGAACATCATGTGTTCGAAGAAATGCGCAAAACCTGACTTGCCAATTTCTTCGCGCGCTGAGCCCACATGGTAGGTCACATCTACATGCACTACCGGATCACTGTGATCCTCGTGTACCACCAGGGTGAGTCCGTTCTGTAAAATGAACTTTTTGTAAGGGATAATAATCTCATCTCCCTTCTTCACCACGGTTTCAACAAGCTTTGTTTGTGATTGTCCTGTGTTGACGATGGCACCGAGACCGATCAAAAGCCAAAGGGTTTTCATTTTCTTCATACACGTATAGTTTTGATTGAAAGAATTGCCAAGTTAGTCGATCTTCCGCTGCAAGCTACAGGCTGCCGGCTGCAACCAGTTTTGCATTTTTCATTTTTACTTCCGTTGTCCCTTATACCTCTTTCCTCTTACCTTTTCCCCTTCACCCGGCCTGCGCCGCTCGTCATTTTTAGACGCCCTGCGGGCTTTGATCTTGTTTATCTTCATAAAAAGATTTTACATGAGAAATAACCACGAGATAGATTACAAAATTTATGGCGAAGAGTTGCAGTTCGTAGAGATAGAACTCGACCCCAATGAAACGGCCATTGCCGAAAGTGGTGCGTTTATGATGATGGATGATAATATTGTTATGCAGAGCATATTCGGAGATGGCTCCCGCCAACAGGGAAGCAGCTTGCTCGACAAACTCTTTTCTGCCGGTAAGCGCATCCTGGTGGGTGAAAGTTTGTTTATGACGGCTTTTACCAATACCGGCAGCGGCAAACGCCGCGTGAGCTTTGCAGCCCCTTATACCGGCAAGGTGATTCCACTTGATTTGCAGGCGCTCGGTGGCATGATCATCGCTCAGAAAGATGCCTTTCTTTGTGCCGCCAAAGGCGTTAGCATTGGTATTGCCTTTCAGCGTCGGTTGGGGACGGGCATTTTCGGTGGCGAAGGTTTTATCATGGAGAAACTCGAAGGCGATGGAATGGCTTTTGTGCATGCAGGTGGTTACGTGGTGGAAAAGACGCTTCAACCAGGCGAGCTGTTGCGGGTAGATACCGGCTGCGTCGTCGCTTATACCGGTGGAATCGATTTCGATATCGAATTAGTACGTGGTGTGCGCAACTGGATATTCGGTGGCGAAGGATTGTTTTTCGCGGTTTTGCGTGGCCCGGGAAAAGTTTGGCTGCAATCGCTGCCGATCAGCCGTCTCGCCAGCAAGATCGTTTCCTATAGTCCGCAGTTTGGCCATCGCAAGGAAGAAGGCAGTATACTTGGGGGATTGGGGAACTTGCTTGATGGAGATGGGTTTTAAATGTGAAAAGGTTAAGCGTTTAAAATTTGATTGTTTCGTATATTTTTTTATTAAGGGTGAGCCAAACTTAAAGGATGGCCCACCCTTAATATATATGTCTTAAACTTTTAAACCCTTAAACTTTTAAACGACTTTATCTTTGCGACAATGCAATTCAAGGACATCATCGACCAGGCCGCCGCAAAGCAACAACTCGCCGACCTGGTAGCGAACAACCGCCTTAGTCATGCCCTGCTCTTCCTGGGCCGTGAAGGTGCGGGCGCCTTACCCATGGCGATTGCGTTTGCACAATATGTGGTCTGCGACAGGGTGAATGGTAAGAAGATCGCCGGCGCAAGTGCAGGTTTGTTTGGCGAAGAAACCCCTGTTGCCAATGAAACAACGCTGGACGCCTGCGGTGTTTGTCCGTCCTGCCAAAAAGCCGCTAAACTAGCCCATCCGGATATTCATTTTTCTTACCCGGTCGTACCCAAGAAATCGGGTGACAAACCCGTTAGCACCGACTATATCAGCGAGTGGCGCGAATTCGTGGCTCAATACCCCTACGGCAATGTGTTCGACTGGCTACAATTTATCGGGGCAGAAAACAAACAAGGCAATATTACTGCTGCCGAATGTGCCGACATCCTGCACAAACTCAACCTCAAGAGTTTTGAAAGCGGGTATAAAATCCTGGTGATGTGGATGCCGGAATACCTCGGCAAGGAAGGCAATAAGCTGCTGAAACTTATAGAAGAGCCGCCCGCTGATACTTTGTTCTTGCTGGTAGCCGAAAGCGAGGCACAAATTCTACCTACCATCATTTCCCGCTGCCAGTTGGTTAAAATCCCCAAACTTTCTGTTGAAGCCATAGAAACCGCCCTCATCGAACGCGCACATACCTCTCCGGCTCAAGCCCGCCAGCTGGCCAGCATCAGCGAAGGCAATTACCGGGAGGCCATGCAGATTTCCCAAAACGCATCGGAAGACTGGCTCGACCTGTTACGCGAATGGCTGAATGCGACCCTCAAAACCGGTCCGGCCGCGCAGCTCAAATGGATTGAAGAAGTAGGGAAACTCGGCCGGGAAAAACAAAAACAACTCCTCCGCTACTTTAACCATCTATTGGAACAAAGCATCCGCCTGAGAGGTTTGGGAGCCGACAGTGAATACGCAGGCTACCTCCCGGAGAAGGAAAGAGACTTCTCCCTGCGCTTCAATAAGCTCACCGATATCAATCAGCAACAAGCAATTATAAACGAAATAGACAAGGCCGCCTACTTCATCGAGCGGAATGCCCATGGCAAGATGCTTTTCCATGCCCTCAGCATCAAACTGTATCATATCATTGCCGATAAATCGTTACTTTTGGTTAATTGACCAGTGAGTGGACCCGTGCTGAGAGAAAAGCGGCCAAAGCGCCGCGGCCATGCTAAAACTTGTTGCCTGCCATGGACCGTCGATCCCGGCAGCTTGATATACAATTTTCGGGACCAGATTATTTGTTGCCCCGCCCGAAAATCGTTTCCTGAAGGGGCAGGAAGCAGCAAATAATTTCAGCGCAACCGCCCCGCTCTATCTTCCACTCCCAGGCATAGCAATAGCCTTTCTGTCCATTGGACGAACGGGCATTTATTCACTGTTAACGAATCACAATATGGGCTGTGGAAGCTGTGGAACCGGCAAACCCAACGGTTGCAAAAGCAATGGTGGGTGCAGCAGCGGATCCTGTAACCGGATGAATGTGCACGACTGGCTCTCTAACCTGCCGTTTGCCGATCCGGAAACCGCGTGCAAAGTGGTAGAAGTGAGTTTCAACCAGGGTAGCAGGAAAGATTTTTTCCGAAACCCCTCCCTTCAATATTATGAAAAAGGCACGCTGGTAAGCGTAGAAGGCGTGAGTGGCTTTGATGTGGGCGAAATAAGCCTTACCGGAGAAATGGTGCGCCTGCAGCTTAAAAAGAAAGGACTCGACGAGTTCAACCCCGAAATGAAAAAGGTCCTGCGCAAAGCCAGCGACCGCGACATAGATACCTGGAAACAAAACAAAGCCCGCGAAAAAGACGCCCTGATCAGAAGCCGCGCCATCGCCCGGCAACTTAAACTCAACATGAAACTGACCGAGGTGGAAATCCAGGCCGATGGCCGCAAAGCCACCTTTTTTTATATCGCCGACGACCGGGTCGATTTCCGGGAACTCATTCGGGTGTACGCCGGCGAATTCAAAGTGAAAGTGGAGATGCGCCAAATCGGTGCAAGACAAGAAGCAGCCAAGGTTGGCGGTATCGGCAGCTGCGGACGCGAACTCTGTTGCAGCACCTGGCTCAGCGATTTCAAAAGCGTCAACACCACTGCCGCACGTTACCAAAACCTCTCTATCAACCAAACCAAACTCAGCGGTCAGTGCGGTCGCCTCAAATGCTGCCTGAATTACGAACTGGATACCTACCTGGATGCATTGCAACATTTTCCGGACAATGCAGACAGCCTGCAGGTTGCCCGCGGCAATGCCTTCCTGCTGAAGAAAGACATCTTCCGCAACCTGATGTGGTATAGCTTACCCGACAGTTCGAAACAATACCCGCTTACCATCGAACGGGTGCGCAAAATTAAACAACTGAATGCCCAGGGCATCATCCCCGAAGAACTCGAAGCGGTTGATATCACCAGCAACAAACCAAAAGAAACAGAGAGTGGATTTGTTGAACTGGTGGGTCAAATCAGCATTAACACATTGGAAAAAGCCGATCGCCGGCATCGCGGCAACCGACCACCGCAAAGAGGCAATCGCCCGCCACAACAAGGCGGCGGTCAGCAAAGAGGTGGAGGACAACCGCAACAGGGTTCACAAAGAGAAAGAAGCAACCAGGGGCCACAACAACAAGGTCCGCGTCCACCTCGTCCCAACCAGGGTCCGCAACAACAAGGCCCGCGCCCCCCACGCCCGCAGCAAGGTCCTAACCGGCCACCGCAGCAGGGAGGAAATGACCAGCGCAACCGACCACCGCGACCACCGCAACAAAAAAAGCCCTAGCAATACAAAGCTGTCTTATCGGGCAGCTTTTTTCATTGGCATCGGTACGAACGGTAAACCTCCGGCACCCATTTTTCGTACATTCATTCGTGCGATTTCCAAGGAAGACATTTGTCGTTTCAATGGTTGTTTTATCAGCCTGGCTGCTGATGGCGCAATCCTGCATGACCATGCGCATGAGCGACAAAGACGCTGCAGAAAAATTTGCCGCCAGTGGTGTGCCCGTTCGTTTCCGCACCATTACGGTAAACAACCGGCACCTACACTATGTACAAACGGGAGCAGATACCTTGCCTACCATCGTTTTTGTTCACGGCACACCAGGAAGCTGGGATGCTTTCCGTCAATACCTCAGCGATGCAGCATTGCTCAGGAAATTCCGGATGATATCGATCGATCGCCCCGGCTTTGGTTACAGCGATTTTGGAAAACCCCTGCATCTCGATGAACAATCGGAAGTGATCAGTCCGCTTTTTGCTGAAATCTATAACGCTAAACCGGTTTTCCTGGTAGGACATTCCATGGGCGGACCAATGATCATTAAGCTCGCTGCCGATAACCCCGGGAAAATTGCCGGACTGGTTTTGCTGGCGGGTTCAAACGATCCTTCACTGGAATTGCCGGAGAAATGGCGACCAGTTCTATTCAAGACACCCCTCAAATATTTTGTACCGGGAGCCCTGCGCCCGTCCAACCAGGAACTCTGGTACCTGAAAAAGGATCTTGTAGCATTAAAAGATGACTTTGCAAAAGTGAAGTGCCCGGTGTTTATTGTACACGGAATGAAAGACGATATGGTGCCGCCCGCGAATATCGACTACGATAAGAAAATGCTGGTAACAGCTTCCGGTGTACAGGAACTGATCTTTCCCGATGCCAATCACTTTATCCCCTGGACACGCTACCAGCCTATCAGGGATTTATTGTTGAAGTTATACTAAGGCCGAACCGCTTCCAGCAATATAAAACTGTGCTGCTGCTCTTTGTGACAGTTATAGATTAGCACACTATTGGTCCGTCCGCCTCCGCTTCGCTTAACCATATGCGTTGGAATATGTGCCGAATCAATTATTTGGCAGGCTATCCATACAGCTATCGCCGAAACCGTAGCGTACTCGCCGGTCATGTGCTTAAACCGCAGTACAGACGCCTGGGCATTCATCTTTGATTCACAGGCCTGGTAAAAAGCATGCAGGCGGCTATCGCCGTCTTCCCCCGACATAAACACCGCCGGTTGCTGAGTGCCCAAATGATGTAGCAAGAACCGGTCAAGTGCGGCTGCTACCCATGCCGGATCGGACGAATGAATGATTTCTACCGCTTTGATGCAAGCGACTGCTTCATCGGGATGGCTGTTTACCAAAAACATGGCACAACCTTCACCCGCAATACTGCCCGGTGTATCGTAGCTGTACAGATCATTACCTGTTATTGTTTCCTGTTTGAACCATCCGTCCAGCAAATCTATATTGTAGTTATAGGCAGATATTTCATCTACCCCTCCCACCAGGAAACTCTGCGCTTTATGATCCGCCGCCAGCATCGCTGCATCCAGTAAAGCATTTTCAAATGCCAGTCCCCGCTGTACATGGGTAATATTGTAGTTTCTGTTAGATGTCATTAAACCAATTTGCGAAGCGATGGCATTGGTGGTGCTCTGCACGAAATTGGTGGGCGTTAACATCCCCTCCTGGTATTCTATAATTTGATTAAGGAACTTGATACAATCTTCCATCCCACCGTTAGCTGTACCGATAATAATCCCGTCAACCGGCGTCGCACGGTTACGGAGCAGCGGTAGTGCCGCGCCGGTGCCCATTCTCACGGCCTTGCCCATACGCCGCAAAATACCGGTAGGAATTCCCTCGTAGGATGGCTCGATGATGCGGAATGCGTTGTTCACCGCGGGCTGCAGGCTGTCCAGGTCTTTTGCTCCAAAGGTTTGCTGGGGAGAAATACAGGACGATTGGTGAACATACAAAAGCATACACGCAAGGTTAAGATAAAAACGACAATCCAATCATCAGCAAGCGGAAAAAACCAGTGAAGTGCAGTTGCCGCCAAATCCAAATGAATTAGACATAACATGCTGCAGCGGCAATTGTTGATAGGCGTGTACAGGACGGAGGCCGGTTTCAGGAATGGGTTGTTGCCAGTTTTGCGCAGGATATATTTCCTGGTGGTAAAGGTTCAGAATACTAAAAACCGCTTCCAGTGCCCCGGCGGCGCCCAGGGTATGTCCGGTGTTCGATTTGGTAGATGCAAAAGGCGGCACTTTTTCAAACAAACGAAGCATCGCCCTGCTTTCGGTGAGATCATTATTTTCAGTACCGGTGCCGTGTGCATTGATAAAACTGATATCACCTGGCCGGAGTGCAGCCAATTCAAGTGCACCCTTCATGGATCGGTAAGGGCCTTCGCCTTCATCCGAGATAGAAGACGGATGGAACGCATCGTTCGAATTCGCGTGACCGGAAAGTATGGCGTAGGTTTTTCTTTCTTTTAAGGCCGTTTCATTTTCAAGAATGATAAACGCAGCTCCCTCGCCAAGGTTTAAACCATTCCGATCCTGGTCGAATGGCGCACAGGGCTTTGCAGAAAGAATATGCAGCGCATTAAATCCGTTGATCGTAAACTTGGCCAGACTATCGGTTCCGCCCACAATCGCCCTTTTGGCAAAACCATGTTGTATCAAACGTGCACCGTAAGCAATGGCATTGGCAGAAGATGAACAGGCCGTGTTAATGGTATTGATAATTCCGGTGAGCCCGAAACGTTTTTGCAGATAAAGGTTCACCGACGCCGCATCATAAGAAGCAAGGTAAGGCGACCCGGCTTCGCGGCTGTTGGCATCGCGGTACAATTCATCGGTCAAACACATCCCGCCAACCGTATTGGCGCCAATAAGCGCAGTGTCGCTGCTCTGCACGATGGCTTCATCCCAACCGGCATCGGCCACGGCCTCTTCAAACGCATGCAAGGCCAACAAGCTGGTACGCGTGAGCCCGGGTTCATGCGCGCTGAGTTTGTCCGCAAGTGATGCGGTGCTGATTTCTACTTCGCCGAATGGCAGCAGATCAGCATAGCGGGTATTGAACTGGCGGAGCGGACCGATACCCGTTCTTCCTTCTATCAGCGCAGCGCGGTTACCAGCAACGCTGTTACCAATGGCACTGATAGCGCCCATACCGGTGACAAATATGCGGCTCAAAGAGAATTATTTAGTTCGGTGTTTCTGGATGTAATCGGCTATGGTATTGATATCTACCAACACCTTGCGACCTTCCTTGGGGTCTTGTATGTTGATGCCATATTCACGGCTAAGGAGTACAATCAGTTCGAGGGAGTCGATAGAATCAAGTCCAAGGCCAGAACCAAACAGCGGTTCATCATCTTTAATGTCTTCCGGCTTTACGTTGATGAGGTTGAGGAAAGTAACAATCTGCTGTTTCAGCTGCTGCTTTAATTGTTCAGTATCGGTGTTGTTCATGTCAAATCAGGTTTTTTCTTTTCAGTCTGTACAGTGTCAGCGCCTGCACCAGCAATGTAATACCAAGTAAAGGTAAAATATTCAGCATAACATCTTTGAGTTTGCCACCCTCTAAAAATAATCCATAGAAAGCCTCCAGGCACCAATGCAAAGGCGATACTTTTATTACGCCCTGGAAGGAAGCTGGCATTGCAAAAGAGGGCACCAATATACCGCCGATGGCCGCCAGCAAAACGATCGATACCGCCCCAAATCCGTTGGCCTGCTCCTGTGTATCGGCAAAAACACCAATGCATATCGCGTAGCTGACTGCACACCATCCGCAAACAAGGGTCACTACCAGCAAGCCCCAGCCATCTGATGGCAGGTTCAGCGCAGGCAGGCCCATCCTCGGGAACAGCCAAACACCGATTGAAAATATAACGGCTGTTTGCAACAAGGTCACGGCGAGATAAGTAAGCTGTTTTGAAGCAAGCGCTACCAGGTAACTGGTGGGCAAGGTTTTTAACCGGAGAAAACTCCCATTTTGCTTTTCCCGAACAACACTGCTGCCAAGCGAAATCACAATAAAGAACATGGCAAAGATGGTCCAGGCAGGAACGTTGTGCTGCGATGCGTTCGGGATATTCCGGTTACCGTTGCGGGATACCGGAATTTCGGTAATGCCCGATTGGTTCATCACAATCTGCTGTTCAAATGCAGCCGGCATCGCCTTTTCGTTCAGCGAAGCATAAATACTTTGTAGCAGCGAACGGCTTTCAACCAGTTGCATAGCACTTTTTAAGGCACCCTGTACAGAAGCCCGGAAGGATTGCTGTAATACCGGGTGGTAAAACAGGAGTATGTTTTCGATGGCCGGCACAGTCTTTTTCGTACTGTCACCCCCCGCCCCAAAACTTGCGAGTGCCTGGCTTGCTACAACCGCCGACCTGGCTTCTACCGATGATCCATAACCGCGGGGTATCACGATAGCTACCAATGCATCCTTTTCCTGCATGCGGCTGGCAATACCAGCATCACTCAGTGAAGCGTCTGCCTTTTTTACCGCAAACAGCCCAAGTTTTTGGAAGGCCGATTCCAATTGCCGGGCGGCATCACCTGTATCGCGGTTGCAAAGCAAGAGTGGAATTTTATTGTCGTTGACCAGTTCAAACGTACTGTTTTGTACCGCCGTAATCACAATGGCCAGCACAATGGGCATTACAAACATGATCGTAAGGCCCACCCGGTCGCGGGTGAGTATACGAAGATCTTTGAGCATGGTGGCGCGTAGCCGGAAGAACATTTTTATAATGTGTAAATATGAAAATGTGTAAATGTGCAAATGAGGTACAAAGTACATAGTACCAAGTACAAAGACTTCAAATCCTGGACACGGTTACCAAAATACCGACTATTCACCATCCCACGAACTATGGACTGCAGACTATGGACTATCGACTAATCACCCGTCCCTGTAATCATGCCCCGTCAATTGAATAAACAATGCTTCCAGATCGGTTGCGCCGTTTTCCGTTAACAGCTGCTCGAGGGTACCGCGCGCAATAATCCGCCCGTGATCAAACAAAGCCATTTCATTGCAAAGCTGTTCGGCTTCTTTCAACTGGTGCGATGTATATAACAAGGTTGTGCCGGCAGCATTCAACTGCTTCAGATAGCCGATCATCGCGTGCCGCGTTTGTACATCCACGCCAACCGTCGGTTCATCGAGGAACAGGATCGCCGGCTCATGCAAAACACCAATGGCCAGGTTAACCCTTCGTTTCATGCCGCCGGAGAATTGTCCCACCTGACGGTTCGCTACATCGGCCAGTCCGAGTACGTCCAGCAAGGCTTTGCTTCTTTCCCTGATCTTTTTTGGTTGCATACCGTACCAGGCCCCAAAAAAAGCAAGGTTCTCCATCGGGCTCAGCTCATGGTAGAAAGAAAAATCCTGCGGCACAAAACCAAACACCGATCGTATAGAGGTATCGTGCGTACGCAGCTGCCGTCCCATCAATTCTACCGTTCCGTCCTGGGGTTGCAGCAGTCCGGTCATACAATTGATCAATGTTGTTTTACCGGCACCGTTTGGTCCGAACAAACCAAATCTCCTGCCAGCACTGATGTCCAGATCAAGTTCTTTGAAAATAGGCAGACTTTGCGCTTCGTAGCTGAAGCTAAGTGAACGGATACAGATCGCCGTATTACTCATGCGTGCCATTTGATATTGGAGAGTGCCCGAAATGCCTCCCTTTCGATCGCTGCAATCTCGATCAGGTAGTCACCCATGGTGTCAAAATCAGCCTGGCTGCTGAGCCGGCCCTTATAAATACCTGCGGCCTGTACAGCTGCCTGCCGCCAGCGATCACCGGCCTGTGTAAACTTTGCTGAAATATCCAGTAATGCATCATTGGGATGAAACGCATGCGCCTGCTGCAGAAATGCGCCGTAGATATAGCGGAACCCGCCACCCCCCGTGCCAATTTCTTCCTGCATACGCACAAGTTGCGCCAGGTAAAGGCCAGCTTTTTGCAGACCGAGTTTGTCGCGCCATTTCTTGATCTTCCTGCCTGTGTAGGCAATACCGCTAACGCCTGCAAAGTTTCCGGGGATATAGAGCATGTCGCGCACATTCCGTTTGACACCCGAAACGATGGCTTTCCGAATCTGGTCATCTGTCACTTCGCGCGCCGCACTTGGATAATACACCTGGCCGCGCGGCGCCAGCGCACCTTTCGCAAACCGAACGCGTTCGAGTTCATACGCAGAAAGAGACGTCACTGTTTCCATCACCGGATCACTAACGAGATAGCGATCTTCCTCCCGTCCATATACAATCAGATTGTGCGCGTTGAAATGAAAACGGTATTCTTTGGGAAAGTAAGAAAGATAGTACACCCCTACCTGGCAACCCACCGGACGGCCAGCGTTGAGACATTCCACCAGGAACTTTTCCGCTTCCTGTTTAGAACTGAATTTCTTTCTTACTACCGGAATACCCAGCGCCTTGCAGGTTCTTTTGAAGATAAGCCCGGGCTGTGTACGAAAAGCAATGGCGGGACCACCATTAATTTTCATCAGCGGAATATAAATGTAGAAAAGGCCTGAACCCATGCCGAATACCATGGGTTCCGTCATCTGCCTTACACCAATGGTACGGAGCAGGTTGGTGGTTACACCGTTTTCGCAATGTGCTGCCTGCAGGTGCTCAAATTCAACCTTCATGTACTTCCATGGTTTGTAGTTCCCTGATGCTGATATTGAAGGCTTCAGCGTAACGTTGCAATTTTTTTTCGCTGAGCTTATTAAATACCGCCGGCTTCATATGCCTTTTTATTTGCCATTGCCAGAAACCGGTATAAGCGGCCAGTATACCGGTATCCATTAACCGCAGTTCCATAAAAAACAGCAACGGGCTGGCTTCTCCTTTTGCCACTCTTTCCCTGGCAACGGCAATCTTTTGTTCAATATCTTTCCAGGCCACGTCCAGGGCACCGGCTTTTACTTCCCAGCCACGACTCAGCCCCGTGGTGTATTTTCCATCGGCGTCTGTAACATAACAAACTTCACGGGTGAATTTGTCCAGTGCACTGGGATCCTGCGGTATGCGTTCTTTTTCCATACAGCTGTTCGTTGCGGGCAAAGATAGCCATTCAGGCACTAGCAAACCGTCAGCAACGCATACATATAAGAGAAGCGTGAACTTTCAGGCACCAGCAACAGGATTTTCTGGCCTTTTTGAAGTTTACCACTGTTGAACAGCTCATCGATCATCAGGTAAATTGAACCAGCACCTACGTTGCCAAGGCTGTCGAGATTCGTAAACCATTTTTCCGCGGGTATGCCAATTCCATTCAGTTCAAGTTCTTCGGCGATTTTATTCCGGAAGAACTCGCTCGACATATGCGGTAGAAAAAAGTCTATATCGGAAGACTGCAGGCCCTTCTCTTCAAACAGCGCTTTCAGTTTGATGCCTCCCAGTTTTACGATGTATTCACTCAGCAGCTTTACGTCTTGTTTGATGCTGAGAATGGATTGCTCCACCACCTCTTCCGGTGAATAGTCCATATAACTTTTCAGGGTACCGTCTGCCAGTTTATCACTCGCCATGTACATACAGGGTTCCATTCTATTGGCATAGGAGACCCCTTCCAGCCATTCCACGCGAAGGTTGAGGCCATTGTCGTTTTTCCGGGCCGACAGGAGGAAGGCAGCCGCACCGTCCGATAACATCCAGCGAAGAAATTCTTTTTCAAAGCTGATATAAGGATTGTCGCTCAGGGCCGACAATTTATGGGCTTCTTCTTCAAACGCATCCGAACGCAATGAACGGGACAAACGCTCCGAACCAGTACTTACTGCAAGCGACGCTTCACCCGAGCGGACCGCCATCCAGGCATATTTGAAAGCATGCATCCCGGCACAACAAACACCCGAGGGAGAAACGACTTCAACGGCGTTTGTTTCAGGAAGCCATCCATGTACCATCACCGCATGCGAGGGCATCATTTGGTCGGGTGAGGAGGTACCGCAACTGATCAGGTCGAGCGTTTTGAGACCGGCCGGATCATTATCAAACAGTTTTCGGATAGCCAATGCGGTCATCTGCGCATTTGTATGCGTTGGTTTACCGTCTTTTCCAATGGCATAAAAGCGTCGTTTTATTCCGTTATTGCGGAGTACAATTCTTCTTGATTTGGAGGGCTTATCGTTGATCAATCCCAGGTATTCTTCCATCTCCTCGTTCGATACGGGTTCATTGGGGAGAAAGTGGGCAGTCTTTGTAATATATACTTCTTTAAACGACATCTACGATGGTTGATTAACGTCCAGATAATATTGTTTCTTCTTGGCGATGCTTTTACCCAGGAATGGCCTGAAAAAGATATTGTTGATGAGCAGTACCACCGGCGCTACAATAAACAGCGCAACCAGGAGATAATATTTAAAGACCCGCAACCAGGCCTTGCGGTTCCGGCGCCTGCTGATAAAATTGGCCCAGATGGAAAACAATTTTGTTGCCCTGGGCTCAATGAACATCAGGTTGGTCTTTACTTCCACCGCATCCTTTGCTACCAATGCTTGTTGCAAACCCTTCCATTCACCGCTTTCGAGTGCCGGCAATACAACTGCTGCAAACTTACCTGCCGCGGCAATGTCTTCATCTGCCACGCCGGGTCTTGGAAAAATTCCCCACATTCGATCTTTCTTTCCTGTCAGCATCCAGTACAGGATCGTAACGCCGCTCACTAAGTTACTGTTCCTGTCTACCCATGCAATATTTCCCACCAGTTTGGCACCGCTCTTACCCAAAGATTGCTTTACACGCTCCTGAGCTTTCAACCACATATTCCTTGCACCGATCAGTGTTATTACAGAGGTGTCTTTTACCACCGACTGGAATAATGGATCCTGCAAAACAGCATTCGCCGGTGTACTGGGTGAGAGATACCAGGGCTGGTAGGCAAAAATAATTAAATCGTACTTATCTTCTTTGAACGAGAAGGGTTGGAGTGAAGCAGGAATACCAAGAACGCTTTCTGGCATCGCGTCAAAGAATCGCTCTGCAGTCCAGGGAAATGCAAATGCAGGAACGGGGTTGACCCTGACCTTTTCAACGCTATGGCCAGCCGCAATAAATGTATTGCAAAACTGATCTACGATATCCCCGAGTTGGCCGGATTGTGAGTAGTATATCGACAGTATCTTTTTCTGCATAAGTGGGATCGTCGTTAGGGTTTCTCCGTTTTGTCAGCCGCAGCTCCACGGTTGTACTCTTTTGCTGCCTGCTGCGCCGCTTTTGGAAGTTCGTCAAAATGCTGCTGCACAAACGCCCGGTCGCCAGCAATATCATTTCGGTAACCCAGCACTTTTGGCGCATGCTCCTGGATCATGAGCCGAAGCAACCGGTATTCCGGGTTAGTACTATCTTTTTGGATGATAGCCTCCAGCTTGCGGTGTCCTTCCTTAAACAAATCCAGTTTTTTCTTTGCTCCCGATACCAATCCGGCCTTCTTCATCAGCAAAGCACCTTCCCAGGCCTGCTTATCAGGGAGCGAAGCCGCATGGAGCAATTCAAGCTGCAGGTCAACGGCCTTACTGTCTTTTCCTGCCATGCTCCGGTAAAAGGAAATCCTGGAAAAACTACTGGCCGATTGGGCCTGTCCCGGTTTTGCTGCAGCCAGCAACATACAACAAAGCAAAAAGCCCAGAAATGCCCTCATTATCCAATCATTTGACGGCCAAATATAAACAATTAACAAAACGGCAGACGGACCAGGCAGGGCTAAAAAAATAAAACCGCTCCTGAGAGCGGTCATTATTTAAAGGTCCCGGTATCCGGGGCACCTTTTACTGACGGAAGATGTACAACCTCATCAATTCAATGTCCAGTTGATCTTGATGGAGTAAAGCTCTTTAATTACTGCCCGAAAGGCGAATGTTTTCGTGTAACACCGGCTTTGTGTCGATGAACACGTAAAAATTCCCGATAAGAACTTACTAACGTTGCTCATTAAGCGCTTTTTCTTGTAAGGGACAGCAACAAAAAAGCTGCCCGGGGGCAGCTTCACTTTTTTTAGGGTACGGATTCCGGCAGGGCCGGTATTTGACGGTAAGATTAGAACCTCATTTGCCTGTTCAGTGTCCAGTTGAACTTGTTGATGTAAAACTCTTGAATAAAGCCCTCAAAAAAGAATTCTTTCGGGTAATGGCAGCTTTGTTTCGATAAAGACATCGGATCCTCCGGTAATCCGCAATCCCCTTTCCAGTAGCTGGGGGGCAGCCAATGAATAAAAAAGCCGCCCGGGGGGCGGCTTAATTTTCAAGGGTACGATCCGGGCCGGGCCCGTATTTGACGGTAAGATTAGAACCTCATTGGTGCGTTCAATGTCCAGTTGAACTTGTTGATGTAAAGCTGCCATTTTAAAAGCCGATTCTGGAATTTATTCGGGCGGAAGGGCACATCCTTCGACGAAAGGGCTGTTTTGCCCGATAAACCATCCGGTCAAAACAAAAGCCCCCGGGGCAGGGGGCTTTGTACAGCGATCAAAAGATCTTTAATTAAGGTATTTCGTGATTTCCTCGCTCATTGGATTAACACGGTTGTTGATCACAGCTATCAGCTTTCCGTTTTCATCCAGCAGGAACTTGGTAAAATTCCATTTGATGGGATCCTTTTCACCCATTTTTTCTGCTTCGCCTACCAGGTATTTGAAGAGCGGATCGATATCATCTCCTTTTACAGATACTTTGCCCGACATGGGGAAGCTTACCCCATAGTTCTTTTTGCAAAACTCTTTGATTTCGCCGTTACTGCCCGGCTCTTGTCCGCCAAAATTGTTGGCCGGAAATCCAATCACCACCAGTTTATCTTTGTATTTCTCATACAACTTTTCCAGGGCCTCATACTGCGGCGTGTTACCACATTTAGATGCAGTATTTACAATTAATATCTTCTTCCCTTTGTAAGCTGATAAGTCGATAGGCTTACCATCCAGACTGGTTACTTTAAAATCGTATACACTGGTGAAGGCAGCAAATGCCGCGGCAAGGAGCGCAATGCGTAACATAAATATGCTTTTTTGAGTTTTACAGAATCAGAATTCTCTAACAAAGATGGCATAAATATGTTTTGGCTGCGAACATTAAAATTGCAGCGTGCGGGCAACGATTTCTTATTGTTTCTCGTAGGCACCCAGATCGGGAAGGCCGGCAGCTCGCGGTTTGCCATCCAGGTCGGTGGCAATGCCCGTGTTAATACCCTTATTAATAGCAGGCGATTCGGCTTTCAGGTGAAAATCGTACAGGTTGCGGGCGGTATTGACGCTATCGAAGGCAGGATTGGAATTCGCTATTATACCGTTAGCCGTAACATTGGCCGGATTGGTTTTCACTTTCCATAAACAATTCGTAAAACTTACTGAATAAGGTCCGCCCCCTTGTTTACCGGTAACCACTTCATTGTCGGCCGTGCTTCCCTCTGCCCAAAATATGCAATTGGTGAAACTGGCCGTCAGCGGGTTGGTAAAAACAGCCCCTCCCGATTGTACATAATCGCTTACATACAATACCGGATCCTTGTGTGAAATATAGCTGCTGGCAACAGTGGGCACCGTACAATGCACAAACTGGTAATTGCCCCCATATACCAGCTGGATATTTTTTCCACAATTACTGATCAAACAGTTTCGCGCACTCACAGAACTGGCAATTCCATATACACCTGCATCATAGATATTATCAATGATGCACTCGTTGAGGGTCAATTTCGGATTGGCATTTAAGGCAGGCTGCTGGGCTACCACTCCCTGGTACGCATTTTTGATAACGGCATACTGCAAGCGGTTGCTGATACTGGTACCACGAAAATAAATACCAGGCCAGCCCGCAGGGTAATCACTGTAAGGGTAATCCAGCCGGTCCGATCTGAAATAAACGCGACTGCTGTCGGGCGCAGCGCCGTTTACCTGCAGGGTGCCGTCTACCAGCAATGGTGCATCGGCATGAAAATAGATTCTGCAGCCCTTGTCGATGGTCAGG
>JAGWTK010000334.1 GCA_028876035.1 Bacteroidota bacterium | reverse complement strand
TTTTGTTCCAGGTATTGCACTGCGATTTTTTTTCGCTTTCGCCATTGGACATTGCAAAGCTGAACCTGCAGGCAAATGCGAAGAAAAGGGGCGGGGGAGATGATCCATGGTCACTCCGAAGACTGATGGCAGAAAGTCCGCAGCCCAAACCCGATTTGTTCAGCCAGTCGGAACCGCCATCAATAAAAAGTATCAGCGATCGGCTGGAATCATTGTTGAAAGCATCTGCCAGTGTAACACTCCAGCAACTGCTGGAACAGGTGATCCAGAAAGCCGGCATCATCGCTTACATCATGCAAAGCCCTGAAAAGCCCTGGCTGATGCAGGTGTTGAATGCGTTCTTCCAGCAATTGAAAGAAGAAAACAAGCGGAACCCTGATCTTGATCTCGCCACCTGGCTCGACAACCTCGAACTGATGCGCAAAAACCGCCTGCCGGTGCCGCTGTATAAAATCACTTCCAGCGAAGCCGGTGTAAACATGGTAACCGCACATGGTGCCAAGGGGTCTGAATTTGAACATGTATTTGTGATTGGCTGCACGGAAAATATTTGGGATGAAAAAGGCGCTGGCAGCAAGAACGATTACAAACTTCCTGACAACCTCGTAAGCAACCATGGAGCTGATGCCATGCTGGAAGAGAACCGCCGCTTGTTCTATGTGGCCATCACGCGGGCAAAGTCGTACCTGCAGGTATCCTATGCAGCAAAAGATGAAAAAGACAAGACCACCGTTAAGAGCAGCTTTGTGGGTGAACTGATAGAAACAGGCAGCTTACAACTGGAAGAAAAGCAGGTGAACGATGACCTGATGGCGGATTACACGCTGCTTCAGTTCGCAGAGAAAGCAAGGCCCGAGATTGCTTTGGTAGAAGAGGCCTACCTCGGTGACCTGTTGAAACGATACACGCTCAGTGTTACCCACCTGAATAATTTCCTGGATTGTCCGCTTAAGTTCTATTACCAGAACCTGATAAAAGTGCCTGCAGCAAAGAACGATGCCATGGCCTTTGGCAGCGCTATTCACTGGGCCATTGAGCGGTTGTTTGTAAAGATGAAGAACAACAACGGCCAGTTTCCGCCAAAAGAGGATCTGCTGGCCGATTTCAACTGGCACATGCAAAACAACCGGGAAGCATTTACACCGGAGGCCTTCAAACTGAAAACTGATTACGGGGCAAAGATTTTGCCTGCGTATTACGACTATCATATCCACCGGTGGAACAAGATCATTATTGCAGAAAAGCAGGTACGCAACGTAACCGTGGCCAATGTTCCCATCAACGGAAAACTCGACAAGCTCGAATTCAACGGCAAGCTGGTAAATGTGGTCGACTATAAAACCGGTAGCTACCAGAACGCCAAAAAGAAACTCGCTCCGCCGCACGAAGCGCTGCCCAATGGGGGCGACTACTGGCGGCAAGCGGTCTTCTACAAAATTTTGCTTGACAACGACAGTACCAACGACTGGCTGGTAACAAGCACAGAGTTTGATTTTATTGAACCGGTCGACGAAACGTACAAGACAGAAAAAATTGCTGTTTCTGCAGCAGACATTGCTACTGTCACCCATCAAATCACTGACACCTGGGCGAAAATACAATCACGCCAGTTCAAAGTGGGTTGCGGCAAGCCCGATTGTGAATGGTGTCGCTTTGTAAAAACAAATGGTATGGCGGTGGACTTGCATCCATCAGAAGAAGAAGTTTAGAAGTTTAAGAGTTTAAGCGTTTAAGGTTTAAAGTTCTTTCTGTGCAGCTCCCTGCCTATTTTTCGGGCAACCCCACCTGCGAGATAAGTCTACCAGCGGCCAGTAGCCAAACATAGCTTTCAATCAATCATACAATCACAGCCAGTCACCCAACTTCATTTAATTGACTAAGCTTCAGCTGTAGTAGATCTGCCAGAAGCTAGCAGCCAGAAGCTGGCAGCGGGCAGCTGCTCGTAATTGAAGGAGGAAGAAGTTTAATAGTTTAAGGTTTAAAGTTCTTTCTGTGCAGCTCCCTGCCTATTTTTCGGGCAACCCCATCTGCGAGATAAGTCTGCCAGCGGCCAGTAGCCAAACATAGCTTTCAATCAATCATACAATCACAGACAGTCACCCAAATTCATTTAATAGACTAAGCTTCAGGTGTAATAGATCTGCCAGAAGCTAGCAGCCTGCAGCTCGAAGCTTTTAACGCTTCCAACACACCCAAAATTCCCGAAACAACCTAAGTTTGCAGCGCATGAAACCAAACTGGCCAGCAGTCATTTCTTTAGTTGTTTTGGGATGGATGATCAGCTTTTTTTCGGGCGGTTGCGCGAATCCCATTGCGCCCCAGGGGGGACCGAAAGATTCCTTGCCACCGGTACTCGTAGCGGTATCTCCCAAAGATTCTTCGGAAGGTTTCAATGCGCGGAAGATTACGTTTACGTTCAATGAGTTTGTAGTGCTCGACAATCCGCACGACAACCTGGTTTTTTCACCCGTACCGAAGATGGAACCAGTTACGGAAGCAAGATTGCGAACCGTGACGGTGCGCATCAAGGACACACTTGAAGCGAACACCACCTATTTTATTGATTTTGGGCGCGCGCTCAAGGACAATAACGAGGGCAACGTACTCCGGAACTTTACCTATGTTTTTTCAACAGGCCCCACGATTGATAGCTTTACCCTCGGCGGTAAAGTGCTGGTGGCACAAACAGGAACGGCCGACAGTACTTTGATCGTAGTCCTGCATCGCAATGGGGCAGATTCTGCAGTGCAAAAAGAAAGACCTCGCTTTTATGCAAAGCTCGACAGCTCCGGTAATTTTTTATTCCGCCACCTGCCTGCAGGAACTTTTTATTTGTATGCGATGAAGGATGCAAGCGGACAAAAGCGGTATTTGTCGCGCGACTTATTTGCATTTGCTGATTCACCCATTGTCATTGGGCCCAATAACGCGCCTCAGCAACTATATGCATTCATAGAAAAGGACACTGCTAAGCCAAAAGCGCCGCCGAAACCACTTCGGGTGGAAAAATCCAAAGAAAAGCGCCTCCGTTATACGAACACACTTGAATCGAACAAGCTGGACATCTTCGGTCACCTGGAACTGAGCTTCGCAGAGCCGCTGCGCAAATTCGACACTAGCCTGGTTAAGTTAACCGACACTTCTTTCCGGCCGATCAATGGATACAAGGTCTCGCTCGACAGCAGCAGCCGTGTGGTCCGTATCGATAACAAATGGCCGCTGGGCGCACTGTATACGCTGATCCTCTCCAAAGACTTTGCAGAAGATACCCTGGGTCATCAATTAACCAAGGCAGACACCATTCGCTTTTCGACAATGGGAGAAGCTGATTATGGTTCGCTCAGCATCCGTTTCAACAACCTCGATATCAGCCGGCACCCCGTCGTGCAGCTGCTGCAATCCGGCGTAGTCAAGGATTCCATCGCCCTGAGCAGTAATAACCTTGCCATCAAATTATTCCGCCCGGCCGAATACGACCTGCGCATTCTCTACGATGAAAACGGTAACCGCAGCTGGGATCCAGGCGTGTTTTTCTATGGCAAGCACCGCCAACCTGAAAGAGTACAGGCTATAAAGAAAAAGATAACGGTGAAGGCAAATTGGGAGAATGACTACGCTATCGACCTGCTTACGGATGCGGCGGAAAAACCAAAACCTACCTCGCGAAGACGGTAGTTTTAGTTGAAATGTTTAAGGGTTTAAAGTTTAAAGTTCTTCTGGTGCAGTAGCTTGTGTTTGAACAGACTTCACTCCCGGCGAAGCAAATCTACCAGTAGCTTGTAGCCAGCAGCTAGTAGCCTGTTCTTGCTACTTTGTACCCAAATTTCCCATTTACACATTTTCACATTGTACATTTGTAGCATGCAATTCTCCTCAGCATTGGTCGAAACAGCGGTGAATGAATTTTCAAAACTTCCGGGGATCGGGAAGAAGACGGCTTTGCGGCTGGTGTTGCAATTGCTGAAAATGCCACCGGAAAAAGTAACGGCTTTTGGTGAAGCGATCATCAAAATGCGTGAGCAGGTAAAATATTGCCAGCGTTGTTTCAATATTGCTGATGCAGATATCTGTGCAGTGTGCGCCAATAGCATGCGCCAGCAACAGACCATTTGTGTAGTGGAAAATATCCGCGATGTGATTGCGATCGAAAGTACACAGCAATTCAATGGCGTCTACCATGTGCTGGGCGGTATCATATCGCCGTTGGATGGCATTGGTCCGGATCAGTTGAATATCGAAGCCTTGTTGCACCGCGTTCAGAAAGAGCGGCCGGAGGAACTGATCTTCGCCCTCAACCCCAATATCCAAGGAGATACTACCATCTACTATATCCAGAAGAAATTAGAAGACATGCCACTGAAAATTACTACGATTGCACGGGGCGTGGCTTTTGGCGGGGAACTGGAATATGCCGACGAAATGACCCTGGCCAGGAGCCTGCAGGGGCGCCTGCCTGTAGAAAGCTATGTATCAGGGGGTCGCCAGCGATAGACATTCCCGCAAATGCAGGTCCCACCGTCGTTTTAGCCCTCTCATGCCTTTGAAAATTCAGTGGTCTAACGTACCTTTGCTCACCATTTACAGGCCGATTTGTTTATTGTTCAGCCTGGGTAAAAACTGAACTAATAAACGATGATTATTCTGGATACATCCTCCACAATTTCCTCGTTGATAGTTCCGGTATTGTTCACGATGGCAGTCCTGCAAACGGCCATCCAAACTTGTATAGCATGAGTGATATCAGAAAAGAACTGGAAAAGCGCATACTCATCATCGATGGCGCGATGGGCACCATGATCCAAAGACAAAAACTCCAGGAGAAAGACTACCGCGGCGAACGCTTTGCCAGCTGGCATAAAGACGTGAAAGGTAATAACGACCTGCTGAGTATTACCCGCCCGGATATCATTACCGGGATCCACCGCCAATACCTTGAAGCCGG
>JAGWTK010000333.1 GCA_028876035.1 Bacteroidota bacterium | reverse complement strand
CAGGTCCAAACGCCAGCACTTTTCCTTCATTCATTTTTCCGGTCCAGTAGCTGACATGCTGCATCATAATCGTTCTTTCCTCGTCGGTCATGGTTTGTGCAAAGTCCGGGCGCAGGGGAAGCAGGTGTAATACGAAATACTTTTTTTCCATGTTTGTTTGGTTGGGGTGGTACTATCAAACAATGTTTTGTCGGATTTCCGACAGATTGCCAACGGCCACATCGCTAATTTTGATGTTTAAATGTACGTGGAAAATGAAAAATTCATTAGTTGCAGTATTGATCTTATTGAGTTTTGGTTTCAACCTCTCAGCGCAAAAGGCAGAAGTGTTTACAACATCGGATGGTGCCATTCGAGGCTATGATGTCGTTGCGTATTTCACGCAGGGCAGGGCAGTGAAAGGCGATACGCGGTTCAGGTACCAATGGAAGCAGGCAGATTGGTTATTTTCCAGCAGGCAGAACCTGGATTCGTTTCGTGCCAGTCCTGAACGATACGCACCGCAGTATGGCGGATATTGCGCGTTCGGAATGGCCGATGGACACAAAGCACCCACCGATCCCGAAGCGTTTTCGGTGTTGAACGATAAACTGTATTTTAATTACAACAAGAACGTTCAGGTGTTGTGGAAAAAGAAAACAGCGGAGTATATTCAAACGGCGGATAAAAACTGGCCGACTATAAAAAATAAAGAATAAATAGCCATTGAAAAGGTAGCGGTTGCCGGTAGTTTTTGCAGTCTTTATTTTTTCAGACTGTCTATAAACCGATCCACGTAACTATATGCGCCCGAACTGAAATACTTTTGACTGGTCAATACCAGTAAAGTATCGTCAACGTGCTGGATACGGAACGTGTCTGTGTATTGTGGCGTAGTAGCCCGGGACGCCGCGGCTCCCAGGTACATGATCTTATCTCCTTCAACCTTGTAATCAAACTTTGAGTGGATAGAAAATCCATCGTAGGTATAGAAATAGGCGTCGTGGTCGAATTGCATATAAGCGCCCTGAAGGGCTGGGATGACTGTCCACGAGATCGCGCGCCCATCAAGGTAATCAGTCGTTTTAGAATGACTAATCACGCTCCAGTGAAACTGGATTTTTTTGGCTTCCTCTGAATTCATGCCCGTCTTCTTGCAAGCGCTTGCCAGAAGACAAGCAACGATCAGTAAACTTCCGGACGCTTTTACAATTTTGGCCATAGCTAAGGGTTATCGCTACCAAGATAGGGGAGAAGTGACAAAGCTGCAAGGGATTGTCGTATTAAAATTAGAATGATGGGGAATCGGATGGCTGCGACGCAGGTCAATATTTATACAACTTGAACTTCATAATATGGCAGTCGCCCGCAGGCGAGGGTTCAAATACCACCAGGGCATAGTTTCCTTTTTTGAATCCAAAGCCATAGTCGCCACCTGCCCGCGATTCGTCGCCATTCAACCGCCTTGTTCTTACCCAATTCCCGTTTACGAAGCTGCCCTCATCGCAGTACTCAATGTCGAGGGTTTTACCGTCGGCTGTTATGGGAAAGAAAATAAGTTTGAAGTCCTTTCCAATGGCGAAAAATTCATCTTTCCCGGTGTTAATGAGTATGCCCCCGGCCAGGGTCGTTTTTTTCTCTCCCGCAGCAAAGCCCGCCGCATCTGCAAAAGAACCGCTGCCCAATTGGACATCCACCCGGTATCCACCCAGTTCAAACGATTGTTTGCTATTATTGCTATCAAGGTAAAATCCTTTCATCGTTCCCTTTCCCTGCTGTTGCAGCAGGAGGTCTTTTGCCTGTTCAAGTACTGCATAGGTTTTTGTTACCGGGTCTGTTTCGGGCGTGCTTTCATCGATCCCAAAGGGCGCCATACCGATGGCATCGTGTTCAGCAAAAATCCAGAATGCCTGGTTGGCAGATTCATTACCCGGTTTGATCTCAGGAATGAACAGGGGATTGTCTTTTCGGTGATAGGCTGCAGCCGTTTGGAGAACTTCCGGTATGTAGATGTCCGGTGAAATAAAATCGAGTGAAGGCGCTGCGGCGCGCCAGAGATCCAGCGTGTGTGCTGTGGGGCCGCCTGCAGGATACCTTCCTGGCCATGGCGTTGATTTTTGTTTGAGCCAGGCATTCACATACATCGGGATCGGATAGGCTTCTTTGCCGGCAGCCGCTACCTGGCCAATGTATTGCGCATACTGGTATACGGTAAACAATTCTTCAGTGAGGTAAGAAAGCGTTTGCCAGTTGCTTCTGTCAAGCAAGCTTTTCCCAAATACGGTTTCCCAGTTACCCGAAGTTTTATAGCCGTTCGATCTCCAGGCGCTGTCGAGCTCAGGTTGCAGTTTACCTTTGTTGGCAGACAGGTAATTCATGAGCTTAGCCGGAACAGGTTTGTTATAAGCGGCATTGGCCGGGTCGCTGTAATCACGCGGATGGTTAAAAAGTCCAACTTCATTTTCAATCTGCGCCATTATCACTGTTTGATCTATTGCATCCACTTCGCGGATATGTTGCATCAGTTTTTTAAAAGCACGTGCATCCGCCCGCAACGTTGCTTCTCCAAAAGTTGACAATTGGTTGACTGGTTTACCATCGGGGTCTTTTGCGCGCGGGTATTTTTCGGTATTATTCTTCACCCAGCCGGGCGCGTAGGTTGAGTAGCCATTTTTCCAACTGGCAAACCACAATAATATGAGGTGCAGTTGCTGGCTTCGTGCACCCGCCAGCATGCTGTCCACCAGCGAAAAGTCAAATTGCCCTTCTTCCGGTTCTAATAGCTCCCAATATACCGGCGCGATCACGGTATTGAGGTTTTTCTTTCGCATTTGCGCCCAGATGGGTCGCATGTAGGAAAAGCCCGAGCTGCTGGAGTTGTGAAGTTCACCGCCGAATACGAGAAAGGGTTTGTCGTTTACTATTAATTGAATTGCTTTACCGCTCTTGTTGAGATGTGGAACAGACGAGCTTTGTGGGAATGCCGGAGCAGTGGCTAAAAAAAGCATCAGGAAAGAAACATTTTTCATATAAAGCTGTTAGTGCTGGTTGTAAACCGGCGTGCAATACACAGGGAATTAACCCCGGCTAAATTTCATTGTACACAGCAATATACTATCAATTGAATGCCTGTTAATAAAGCGTGTCTTTTTTAAGTCGAACCGATCCCATCTTGCTGGCTTTGATTAAATACCTGGTGGCGTTTGTACATAACTGGTATAATAAGCTGATTAGAGTCAGTATTGTCTTTAACCAGGTGCGGAGGTTGTGCCAGGAGACATCAAGTTAATGACGGGCTTGCTTACCTTCACAAATAATTATTTTTGCCCTCTTATTTAAGATGCCCAGAACTTATTTACCCTTTCCTGCCGCAGGCGATAACAGCGATTTGTCCAGGCAAACCCTTGATGCGTTGCGACTCTATCATAGCATCATTCATAGTGCAAGGGTTGGCATTGCCGTTCTTGAAGGAAAGGAAATGGTTGTTACCCTGGCCAATGATGCTTGTCTTGAGCTTTGGGGAACAGATAGCAGTATCATTGGCAAGTCGCTGTATGAAACATTGCCTTACCTGATCGCCCAGTCGGGCCCCGTTCTTCATAAAATTCTGCAAACCGGTGAACCCGTTTTCGGGAACGAAGTGATGTATGTGGTGAGAAAGAATGGAGTTGATCGGCCGGGGTATTACGACTTTGTATGGCAGCCCCGATTGGGAGAAGATGGATCTGCGATTGGCATTACAGCCATCGCCACTGAAGTGACTGAACGTGCCATGGCCAGCCGGAAGATAAAGGAGAGTCAGCAGCAGCTGTACTTACTGGCGAATAGTATGCCGCAGCTCGTATGGATTGCCGGTGCTGACGGTAAAGTAAGTTATTACAATGACCAGGTGACGGCTTATCGTGGCGCGCAAAAAATGGAAGACGGCTCCTGGCAATGGGAGGGATTTGTTCACCCGGCAGAGCTGGACGAAACAGTACGTGCCTGGACAGATGCTGTAAAGCAGAAAGTAGTGTATGAAGCGGAGCACCGGCTGATGATGCAGGATGGTAGCTATCGATGGCACCTGAGCAGGGCCATGCCTTCCCTGGATGAGAACGGAAACGTATTGTCGTGGTTCGGCACCGCCACTGATATCCATCAACAGAAAACGTTTTCAGAGAAACTTGAATCAGAGGTAAAGCTGCGCACGGCTGAACTCGAAAAAGTTATCGAAGATTTGAAAGACCGAAAGCAAAAAGATGATCAGAAAGATACTTTTATCAGTATTGCCAGTCATGAATTGAATACGCCGCTGACCATCGCGAATGGCTATATTGATCTTGCCGCTCATCTGGCCATAGAAAAAAAGGACACCGCCCTGCAAATCCTGCTGGAAAAATCGCGCAACGCACTTCGTCGTGTTACCAATATTGTCGTTGACTTCCTGGATGTAAACAAAATGCAGCACGGGCAACTGCAGCTTAACCTTCAGCCGTTTGATTTTATACAAGTAGTCAATGAAACCATTGATTTTACCCGAAGCATTTATCCGGGTCGTACACTTGGGACACGGGTACCCGCACCGCCTCTTCAAATCATCGGTGACGCAGAACGCCTCCGGCATGTGCTGAACAACCTGCTCAACAATGCGTTCAAGTATTCCGCTGCCGGTTCGCCGGTGGACCTGGTGGTTTCATCAACGGATCATGAAGTAAAGGTGTCGATCACCGACAAAGGTGTGGGCATCGCGCCGGAAAATATACCCCATATATTTGATCGTTACTTCCGCGTGAAAGAGATTGAACATTCTCACCAGGGAATGGGTATCGGGTTGTACTTATCCGCTACGATCATCCAGCGTCACCGGGGGATGATATGGGTGGAAAGTGAAAAGGGAGTAGGGACAACGGCGTTTTTCACCTTGCCATTGCAATAAGCTGTTGTAAAGATCCTTCAACGAAAAGAAGTCATACAGCCGGCA
>JAGWTK010000332.1 GCA_028876035.1 Bacteroidota bacterium | reverse complement strand
TCCGTTTTGTGAAGAACCAGGACGAATACAGTGTCTGGAACAAAATTGATCCGGCCATGTCGAAAACGTATTCAGGTACGGATGGCGAACCCGGGTTCTTATACGCGTGGGACAGTGCCAACAAAAAAGCCGGTAAAGGAGAACAATCGATTCATCGTATTGTGCCGGGAGAAGCGGTTGAGATGGACCTGCATTTTATAAAACCATTTGAAGGAACTGCAAAAGCGGTGATGACTACCACTGCTACTGGTCTCAATCAAACAAAAGTGAAATGGGCGATCAGTTCAACCATGAAATACCCAAGCAATATCCTGTTGCCGCTGCTCAATATTGAAAAGGCCATTGGCAAAGACCTTGAGGGAGGACTGGCAAACCTCAAGACACTGCTTGATAGATAGTGCTATTGTTAACCATATAAAATGAATTTGATGACAGTACATCCTTACCTCAATTTTCCAGGTACGACCGAAGCGGCGTTTGATTTTTACAAATCCGTGTTCGGGGGAGCGTATGCCATGGTACAGCGTTTTGGCGATGGTCCGGGCGGAGAGAAAGTGCCTGATTCGGTGAAGAACAAGATCATGCATATAGCGCTTCCGCTGAGGGCAGATTGCATACTGATGGGTACAGATGCATTGCCGGAAATGGGCTTTAAACTGATAGAAGGCAATAATTTTCGGATTATGCTGGGTGTAGACAGCCGGGAAGAAGCAGACAAGTTTTTCAATGCATTGGTGGCGGGCGGGAAAGCCGATCAGCCCATGAGCGACATGTTCTGGGGTGCCTATTACGGCGAACTCAGCGATAAATTCGGCATTAAATGGATGCTTAACCATCACCCCCGGCCACCACATGTAAAGCCGTGATGGAATAAGTGCAACCCTTGGGACCAGCCGTTCGATAGCTACATTAATTCTTAAATACAAATACATGAAGACGCAAAAAATAATATACTGGGTTACTACGACAATTATCTTTTTAATGGAAGGAGTAATGCCTGCACTCACTTCTCAAACTGAAATGGCAAAAGAAGGCATTCGTCACCTCGGATACCCGCAGTACTTTGGCAATGTGCTCGTCGTTTTCAAAGTGCTCGGCGCATTGGTGTTGATCATTCCCGGTCTGCCGAAAAAGCTTAAAGAATTTGCCTATGCAGGCTTTGTATTTGATTTTCTTTTTGCCAGTATCAGTTATTTCTGCGTGGAAGGAATGGTAGGAGCAGCCTTCTTCCCGCTGGTGTTCTTGGTGATATTGTATTTCTCCTACCGCTCTTACGAAAAATTGCAGGCAGGAAAATAATAGAAGACTTCAAGAAGATGGGCATGATTGAGGTGTTTCGGACAGACATTGCTGAATCGGCAGCAGCGCTAAAGATGATTTCGATTCTGCAACAGGCATTTCCCGGCAGCAGGGTCAATATTGACTTGCACGACTGCGATAAGGTGCTCCGGCTCGAAGGCGCTGGCTTTGAAGTACCCGACATTATTCAGATGGTGGAAGAGCAGGGTTTCATATGTAGCGTACTCGAATAGAATCCCTTCCAAAAAGACCTGCAACTCTGTTGGATATTTTTCACAACCCTTTTGCAGGTAATTGCGTACCATTGAGTATTGGCGCAGCACAAAGCTTTGAAAAGTACGGGCCGGGCAGTATTTTGGAAAAAAATGGCCGGCACCGGTTACACCAGGCAGGTTGGCGGCCACTATTATTATATGGGAGCGTTTCGTAAAATTAGAATTGGTCTGCTGATGGGGATAATCGCGTGCATGTCATGTAGCAAAAGCGATAGTCCCGCTCCCCCCGTCGTACCGCCTGGTTTCAAACTGAGCTACGGAGATTCTATTTTATACACCCAAAACCAGGTGGCAGACTATATTGTACCGGTTGTGCAGCAGCCATCGGTGGCAGGTACCTATTCTGCTTTTCCGGAAGGCATCGACATCAATACCCAAACAGGTGCCATCAATGTGTCAAAGAGTGAAATTGGATTGCGCTACCGCGTAAGCTTTGCACCAACTGGCAGCACCGATTCCATTCATACCATTGTATTGCTCGCCGGTATTAATTACCTCGATGGTTTTTATAAATTGAATACGGCCGACTCCATTCTGCGTCCTGTATACAACGGTACCAAATCGAACCAGGTGCCTGGCATCTCCAACGGTACCGTATTTGATGAAGGCAGTGGCTGCAACAGTGCAGGCTGTAACGTAAATACCAGCGATGGCACCATCAACCTGGCGCAAACGGTTCGTAATGGCGTATTTGGTTCAACGCCGCAAAACAATGTGCGCCAGGAATTCACCATGAATTACCGCATCAACGATAAAAGCGGAAAGGCACTGAACACCTTAAAAGTAAAATTGTACTATTACAAGTCACAGGCGGATATCGCACAGGAAGCCTATGATATCATTGCCTCACGCGACGGCACGGTATTCAGAACAGCCGGCGATCTTTCTGGTATTGCCGAAAGAACCTTCAATGTAAACAAGGCTGCCAAGCCAAGACCTCCCTGTATCTTTATCGTAGCGCAGTAAGCCGGGCCGTTTGGTGCTTTGTTTGTAATTTACCGCTGGCAAACAAATCTTCATGCGGCGGTATTTTTTTCTCCTGCTTGTCACCATTTCGGTTGTTTTGATACCATTCAGTCAAAACAAACCCGCCGATTATCTCTCTCTTTACCGCGAAGCAACGCGCTTGTACCAATCTCCCAATAGCTCGGACAGCAATGATAGCATTGCCTTGTCGCGTTATGAAAAGGTAATTGAACTATTGTACCCAAAACAGGATTTACCGGTTTTAGCAGATGCGTGCCTGAAAGCAGGTATCCTCGCCATGACTGCGGGTGAAAACAACAGGGCCTTGCAACATTTTTATCGCATCTACCCACTCAGGCCCGCTGTTGCGGATTCCACTTTATTCGGTGCATATTTGTATACAGGCAGTATTCATTATTCGCTGAGTGCACCGGATAGCGCCACCTGGTATTACCTGCGCGCGGAAGCCATTCTCGGGCAAAATGGTGGCCTTGCAGAAGCCGGCCGCTTATACAACAAAATGGGCGTTCTCTTTTACGAAACCGGCGATTACCGCAAAAGCCAGTTGTATTTTGAGAAAGCGCTTGCGCTGCTTACAGATGATAATACCGATTTGCAGGTAAACTACAGGAACAATATCGCCAATTGCTATCTTAAGCTCGGAGATTACGACAAAGCATTAGCGATTTTTAAAGACCTGCTCCGGTACAATAGCAACAGCGATCTGTTATATATTAATATCGCTTCTGCATTGCTGGACGCCGATCGTCCCGCAGAAGCCCTTACTTACCTTAACCAGGTAAAATCCTTGATTCCCGAGCAGTTTAACAACCGCACAAAGGCGAACCTGGCATTGGGTAAGATTGCAGATGCCACAAAATCCAGCCAGGAGGCGCTCAGGCTCATAACTAATGCACCAGCAACCCGTGCAGCAGTGGTTGCGCTCGCCCAAAAATTGCATGGAGATATTTTGGTTGCAGGCAACAACGTTCAGGGCGGATTGGCTGCTTACCAGCAAGCAATTTGTACCCTCACTCCTGGTTTTACCAACAAGGATATCGCCAGTAACCCGGCGCAGTTTAATGAAGTGCCCAATTTTTCCGTATTATTCGATGCATTGATTGCAAAGGCGAAGGCCTGGAATAGCTCGGCCAGCGGGAACGCCGATACGACGGCACTCCGACGGTCGCTCGATGCATTTTATGCTGGTCTTTTACTGGCTCGTCATATTGAACGCGTGTATGCGACCGATGATGCGCGCCTCTTTCTTAAGACTAGCGTCAACCCCGCTTGCGCCAGCGCGGTTCAAACCGCCATTCGTTTGTTCGGGATCACCCGGCAGTCACAGTGGGTGGATGCGGCATTCTCCATTGCTGAAAATAATAAGGCTTCGGTACTACAGGCCGCAGTTGCGCAACCCAATACAGGTTCCATTAAAGGAATTCCTGCCGAACTGGTAGCCGCCGAACGCCACTACAAAATATTGCTGGGCAGGTATAACCTGCAGGCCGGCCGCAATGCAGACAGTGTCACGGCATTGGCCTTGCAGGAAAAGATCAGGGATGCGGAATTGCAACTCTCCATAGTGCAGCGGAAACTCGACGAAAACCCAGCCTACCATGCGCTGCGGTTTCATTCGACGGAACTGAATATGGAGAAGATAAGAGCCATGTTGCCTGATAAAAGCACTGCAATGATTGCGTATTATTATTCGGGTGATCAGCTGTATTGTTTTTATGTGAGTGCTGAAGCATCCGGCGTAGTTTCCACCCCGGTTGATACTGTTTTTTTTGACAGGATAGCCCGTTTGCGAAAAGAACTTGCTGCTTCAGATGCGGCCGACCGGACTACATTGAATACACTTTGTGCTGCGCTGTACAAAACATTGCTGCAGCCGGTAGACGAAAACCTGGCTGGTAAAACAAAGCTGATAATTATACCCTATAATGAACTTAACTATATACCCTTCGAAATTTTGCAGGACACTGCGGGTAAATCGCTGCTGACCCGTTGTGCCATTGTTTACAACTATGCGGCGGGTTTCGTGCATCCTGAAACGCAGAACCAGGGCAGGTCGTACCGTGTGTTGGGCATGGCGCCATTTGCACAGCAGGAGGATAGTATGGTGCTTCCGGTGCTGGCTTCATCAGGCAATGAATTGACCGGACTGAAGGGGCAGCAATACATCGGGCCGGCCGCCAGCAGGCAGCAATTCATTCTTGCGTCGGATAAATTTCCCGTGATTCACCTGGCAACCCACGCGCTGGCAGATGATAAAGATCCTGCAGGCTCCTATATCGCTTTCTATGGAAAAAGCAATGCGCCTGATTCGTCCTGCCGGCTGTACGAAAAAGAGATCTACAACCTGGCGCTGAAGAATGCCAGGCTGGTGATTTTGAGTGCTTGTGAAACAGG
>JAGWTK010000331.1 GCA_028876035.1 Bacteroidota bacterium | reverse complement strand
GGAGCAATTTCTCTGCCTGAGCAGCGGCTGTATCGGTTCCCAGGTAAGCCAGGTCAGCATCGGCAATCACCGCTTCTAATAAGCTCCGGGGCGATTGCGGAATTTTTGTGGCCATGATCATCCCGCAAATGGCGCTGATATCAGCTTCGCTGTACCCGAAGCCGGGCAATTGCTCACGCACAAACGCACAACCAATTTCTTCGTGATGAGCAGCGTTCCGGATATAGCCGGTATCGTGCCAGAGCGCTGCAGCTTCAATTAGATCGAGTTCCGCCGCTGTGCAGCCTTCGGCGATTCCAATGCTGCGTGCATGCTCCTGTACAAATAAGGTATGCTGAATATTATGATAGCAGTATTGCCCTGGAAGTTGGTTCTCCAGCATGTCAACGACCAGCGACTGCATGGACGCTTTAACTGGCATGTGCTTTGGGCTTGAGGATGCCTCCGCTGGCTTCTTTGATGCCGTAGACATACATGAACGCTTTGGGATCGATGAGGCTCACCGCGTCCTGGATTTGTTTTATCTCCAGTCGGGTTACAATCGTAACAATGATATCGGCATCGGTCTTGATATCGAAACTACCGGGCAGGTATCCACGCTCTCCCTTGTATACAGTAATTCCCTTTCCCATATCGTTTACGAGCAGGCTCTTAACCTCGTCGTGTTTACCCGAAATAATATGCATTGCCGTAAATTCCTCGATACCGTCTACCACGTAATTCGTAGCGCGTGTGGCTGTGAAATAGGTAATCACGGAGTACATGGCGGTTTCCAGCCCGAATTGGATCGCTGCAATGAAAAAGATGACGGTATTGAACATCATAATAATCTCACTGTTCGACAAGCCGGTCCTGCGGCGCGTGAACACCGCTACCACTTCCGAGCCATCGATCACGCCCCCTCCCCTGATTACGACGCCCACGCCTGCACCAATAAGAAATCCGCCAAAGGTTGCAATCAGCAGTTTGTCGTTTGTGAACGTTGGCACCTGGATAAACAGCAGTCCCAGGGCGAGCAGAAAAACAGCTATCGTCGTTTGAACGGCGAATGTTTTGCCAATGCGACGGTAACCAAGGTAGATGAACAGTACATTCAGCACTATGACCAGTAAACTGATGTTCACATGAAATATCTCGTGGAGCAAGATGGAAATACCGGTAATGCCCCCATCCAGAAATTTATTGGGAATCATGAATCCCTTCATCGACAAAACAGCCAACCCGGTTCCGAATACGAGGTGCAGGAAATTCTTCAGGTTGAGCACATGCTTCCAGTCGACCCTGTCTGTTTTTATTTTGCGGGACATTCGCTTAGTTGATAATGAAAGCACTAATATAAGACCTTCCGGCCTATTTAGCAGTGCGATAACATTTTGAAGAAGGCGTTATCAATGACAGAGAACTGCTGGTGCAGCGGCAGAAGGCAGGAGCGGACTGATAAAAGGAATACCCAGGTTGAGTCCGCGCAGTATGAGCAATACGCCGGCCAATGTCATGAATACCGGCACTGCTTTTCGAAAGCTTTTTTTGAGTGAAGGAGTGAACTGGCGGCTACCGTAGGCTGCCAGCATCATTGCCGGCAGGGTACCCGCACCAAACATCGCCATGAATTCAACCGATTGGTAGAGGTGTGCAAACGAAAGCGTAGCGGCCAGTGCGATGTAGACCATACCACAGGGCAGCAAGCCATTGGCCATGCCAAGCAGCAGAAAACCACCGGGCCCGGGCTTTGATACAATGATGCGCCCCATTAACCGGCTTAAGCGCTGGTAAAACCCTTGCAAAAACGACAGTTGTACACCGCCGCGTTGCAAAAAATAAAGGACCGACATCAGAATCACCGCCGCGCCAGCCACAACAGAAAACCATTGCTGGATACCCGCGATGTACAGGCCGCGGCCAAACACCCCGAACAGTAACCCGATAGCCGAATAGGTGATGACACGGCCAACCTGGTAGAGAAACAGCGTGAGCCATTTCATGGGTGCTGACAAATGATGAGAAGGCAAGGCCAGGCTAAGCGGACCGCACATACCTACGCAGTGCAAACTTCCGGTTAGTCCCAGCATCCCTCCTGCTATCAATATCGCCAGGTTCATTATTTACAGAATGGTTAGGTCTTTCTCTGTATAATACTTTTTGCCGTCTTTGCTCCAATCCATCTTCACCCTGTAATGTCCGGGTGTGAGCAGGTGATCAAATGACTGGCTGCCGTTTTTGTCGAGCGACAAATGCTGGCGACGATCTTTTTTTGAATCGTACGCGCAATAAAACAATACATTCCCTGAAACCGCCGGATCGTGCATTTCTGCGGGCATTTGCAACACCAGGCCCTGTGCATTCTGGGTGAAACTGGGGGCGGCACTAAGAGAATTCGCATGCCCCTGCCCGTCGATCACTTCCTGGTAACGCAATTCGCTTTTGTAGTATTCTTTTTCTACCAGTTCGAAATTGGTATTGTAGCAACGAAATACCATGTAGCCCATCATGGCGGCAAATCCAACAAAGGCTAAGGTGAGTTTGTATCCCCAGTTCATAGTGGAATTTTTAAAATTTACTGAATGGCCCCATAAAGTTTGTCTGCAGTACGGTAATCTGTTCATTGCCCTGGTAGAGGCCAACCTTCACACTGAACTTACGGCTGGTGACAAAACTGTTGGGTAACACGATAAAGAAAGAACCTTTTCCCTGTCCCTCTTTTTTCACTTCGATGCTGCGACCTTCTGCTTCGATAATCTGGCCGGGCGCATTTTCGAGTTTAAGCGTGAGGGGAATATCCCTGAGGGTTTTGTTGATGATTTTAATGGTATAGAGGTTCGAGATGCTGTCTTTTCCATGCTCCTGGTAGAGCATACCCGGTGCGCGCACGATGGTACCATCCACATTTTTACGGGTAGCGAGTAAGAAAGTAAGCAAACTGGCAAGAATGATCAGCACCACGGTATAGAATTTCATCCGACCGGTATAATTGAGTTTCTTACCATCTGCAATACCGTTTTCAGAGGCGTAGCGTACCAATCCGCGGGGTCGTCCGGTTGCATCCATCATGGTATCGCAGGCGTCGATACAAGCCGTACAACCTACGCATTCCATTTGGGTACCGTTACGGATATCGATGCCGGTAGGGCAAACTTTCACACACTGAAAGCAATCAATGCAATCGCCGAGGTCGTTCTTGGGTTGGTTCTTTTTAAATTTTCCCCTGGGTTCACCCCGCTTGTGATCGTAGGCAACGATCATAGAGTTACGATCGAGCAGCACGCTTTGCAGGCGGCCATAGGGACAAACCACCGTGCAGGCTTGTTCGCGGAAATAAGCGTATACACCATAAAATACGCCGGAGAATACGAGGATGGAAGCAAGGCCCACGGCATGTTCACTCACCGGTTCGCGTACGATTTTGAGCAGGGCATCGGTACCAATGATATAAGCCAGGAAGTAGTTGGCAATGATAAAAGCCATTGCAAAAAACACCAGGTGCTTGGTGAGTTTAACGCGAATTTTTTCCGCTGTCCATGGACTGTTCTTCCGCATTTTCTGTTTGGCCGCGTCCCCTTCAATCAGGTATTCGACTTTGCGGAACAGCATTTCCATGAATACGGTTTGCGGACAAACCCAGCCACAGAAGAGCCGACCGAAAGCAGCGGTGAACAATACAATGAATACGATAAACGTAATCATCGTTACGCCGAGGATAAAGAAATCCTGGGGCCAGAATACTTTGCCAAACAAAATGAATTTGGCTTCCGGTATATTAAACAGCAGGAAGGGCCTGCCGTTTACGCGCACAAAGGGAAGGGTGAGAAAGAGGGCGAAAAAGCCCAGGCTTACCAGTGTGCGTACGTTATAAAACCTGCCTTTGGGTTTCTGTGCGAATACCCATTTCCGTTTTCCTTTCGCGTCTACAGTGGCGAGCCGGTCGCGGAACGATTCGGGTTGTACATCATTTGCTTTTGCTTCACTATCCGGTATCACACTCATAGTTGAAACTTTTTACGGTTACTGCTGCGCTGCAATGGCCTTGGGCGCGGTGCTGTCTTTGGCAGCGCTACTGTCGGCAGCGGGTCCTTCTTCTTTGAATAATACGCCCTGCGGTGATTTTGCATTGGGCGGGTTGGTGCCATGTAATGATTTTACGTAGCTGGCCACTTCCGCGATTTCTTTATTGGAATAACTGTTTTGCCACTGCGGCATCGCGTTGATACCATAGCGGATGGTTTTGAAGATGCTCTTAATATCGCCCCCGTGCAGCCAGTAGTCGTCGGTAAGGTTGGGTCCAACATCACCCCTTGCATCTTCTTTATGACAAGCCACGCAGGATTTCAGGAAGATGGCCTTACCGGCAGCCAGCTGGCCGGCATCTTTTATGACAGTAACGGTGTTCTCATCCACCGATTCACCTTTTTTCTTCAGGTACTCCTGTACTTGTTCGTCGGCCTTTGCAACCGATACCGCGTATTCTTCGGCACTAAGCGGGGCGGTATGGGAAACATGGTAACGCCACAGGTAGATACAACCTACGAGTATGGTAAGGTAAAATCCATAGAGCCACCATGGCGGAAGGCGGTTATCGAGTTCGCGGATACCATCGTAGTCGTGGCCCAAATCAAGGTCAGCATTCTGCTCAACAGGGCGGAAACTGTTCAGCTTCATCCACCAGTTATATTCTCTTTTCTTCGCAGGTGCAGCGCCGGCAACAGCCAGTTTTTCCTTTTCTACTCTCAGCAATATGCGCACATTCACCAGCAGCACGAGGATTACCAGCAATTCCACAAAGATGACCGACGCCATCAGGAAAAACGCCGTACTTGAAATGCCCGCTGTGCTGCTGGCTGCGGGCGCCACTGCATCTGCTGTTTGTGCATATACCGGGCTTGCCATCAACAGGAAAAGCGCAGCAACAGCGGTGGCTGCAGCGGCGGCAGTGGATGATTTTTTATCCTTCTCCACTTTCACCT
>JAGWTK010000330.1 GCA_028876035.1 Bacteroidota bacterium | reverse complement strand
TCTGCAGCAGTATTTTAGTGTCAACAGGGAAGAAGCGAAGGCTATCCAACAGTCGTTTACAACCTTGCAATTGAAAAAAGGCGACCACTACCTGAAGGCTGGCCGGTATTCCGACCTTCTGGGCTTTATTCAATCCGGCATATTGCGTGAATATAGTGTGAATGACGGAAAAGAGACGACCAAATGGATCTCAACGAAAGGCTATTTTGCAGTAGACCTTTCGGGTTTTTTGTTTGGGAGCACTGCCCGCTGGAATATCCAGGCCCTCACGGATTGCGAATTGCATGTCATCAGCCGGCAAGCGTACGAACAAATCGGAGAGTCGATTCCGCGATGGACAGCGTTGGAAAAACTCTTCGTTGCAAAATGTTTCATGGTACTTGAAGATCGGATATTACAGCATTTATCGATGAGTGCGAAACAACGTTACCTTCAACTCTTTAATAGTAACAGCGACTTATTTAACCTTGTTCCGCTGCAATACCTCGCGTCTATGCTGGGCATGACTCCTGAAACCCTGAGCCGGCTACGAAAAAAAACAAGTTCCTGATTAGTATGAATGCTGACTGATTTCCGCAGTTTAATCGACGGATTGATGCAGCTGCTTGCTTTTGCCCACCCACCCAAGATGGGTATGATCAAGACTGTCGGCATATTTCAATCCATACCCCGCTACCCTGTCAAATGCCGCATGCGCCAAAAAGATCAATCCGATCCGCAGTACGATATCCTGGTGAAAGAACAATCCGGCAAGGCCTACTACAGCCATTAACCCCTGGTGATGCAAGATGTTGTAGGCGACCACCGTTGCCTTTTTTGAAACAAACATGAAAAGAAAGGCCATATCTGGCAAAAAAAATAAAGCCAGGTACAAGGTCCAGGAACCCGCTGCCATCAAAAAATACAATGCTGTCGCAAACATAAACAAGCCTGCAGCCTCCAATTTTAAAACGTATTTCATCTTGTAAAATTTAGCGCTAAGCTCTTACACAAATGAAGAGGACAACTTGACAAATATCAAGAACTCCGGGGGCATGTGCTGCCAACCTTGCAAAATACTGCTTGTCTGCCCAACTTTTTCGAGCGACCCATGTTATTATAAATTTCAAATCGGTTAGAACCAAATTAACAGCGATGCTCCTGGCAAAATTTTCACTCTTGCTCAATATTGCAGTTTTGGTACCCGTTTGTGGTAGCCTGCTTTTTCGCAGTCGTTGGGTTGATACCGCTTACGGTCCATTTTCGCCGGCCCGCGGCATTTTGTTATCGATCTACCTGGCAATCTTATTGGGTTCAGTGGTATTAATGTTTCAATTCAATCCGGCTTATGTTGTAACTATGTTGTCCCTGCAAGTCATTTATAAGCTCCTGAGCCCTTTCCTGGCGGGCACATATAAGAATCCTGTCATCATTAGCAATCTTTTGATTGCTGCTGTTCATCTGTGCAGCATATTCACCCTGCTTCCTGCAAAAGCCCAGGTATGACCGGATTAGCAGCGTTGCAGAATTCCTGAAGTCCTGTTGAAACGGACGGCAATCACTGAAATCGCATAAAACGGGCTTCCTTTGTTTTCCGCTAATACACCTGGCTTTGAACGCTTGTTAAAAAGAATTTACTGAGGAGGGAAGATTCAATCGGATAAGCCAATACGATGCTGGTCATTTCAAATGCCCCTGATAATTCCACCCGGTCTTGTAATAACAAGAATAAGGTCTATTGCTTTATTGCTTCCTTTCGCCGGCAGACAATCAGTTCCTGGCTATTGCTATCTGATATTGATATGGGTCGTAAGCCGGCTGGCGCAACAACAATTTTTAACGAATCGCCTTCCAACGCATACGCAACACTAACGGGAGCCATTTTGGTCAGCGAATCGTTTGGCTGAATCGACATTAACCGGGGGCTGGCATTTGTGTCCAACCTGAACAAATATTTCACCTCCTTTCCTGTCTCGTCTGTGAAGCTGAGTTTGTCACCGTCGAAGACATATTTATAATCAACCTTCCTGACATTTCCATTCTGGCTTTCTGTTTGCGCCAGCCATAGGCCTTGTATCTTCAATTGGTCGGTTGGTTTTGCCGCTTTATCAGCGACACCACATGCCAGCGCGCATACAACCATCAACATAATGAACAATGTCTTCATATACCTAAAATACGAAACGCCTAACAAAATAGCAGACGATGGTATTTAAATTGATCGGCGCCGGCTAAATTGTTACCAACATCACCTGCCAACTGAACTATTCTTTTCCTGATCCCTGCTGCTCCCTGTAATAAAAACGGACAAACCTGTAACAAAAGCGAACACGGCAGTCCTTCGGATTCCAGCATCGGGTTGATTATCAAAAGATGAAATCACGGCATTGCAGTTGCGGGATGTTGACAAACGTCCAAACCATGTTTTCCAATTATATCAAGACCGCCTGGCGAACCATTGCAAAGAACAAGGCTTTCTCGCTCATCAACATCCTTGGTTTAACCATTGGCATCACGGTTTGCATGATGATCTACTTGTTTATCATGAACGAATTCAGCGTTGACAAATTCCATAAAAACGGCGACCATATCTATCGCGTCATGCGCGGGATAGAAGTGGACAGCAAATCCATGAACATCGCCTATTTATCAGGCATGCAGGCACCCGCGCTGCTAAACGATTTCAAAGGACAAATTGTAAGCGCCGTACGGGTAGGTCAGAACGATAACCTCTTCAGCGTTGGCACAAAATCATTCCACGAAAAGAAAGAACTGGATGTGGATCCCGGCTTTTTCAGCATGTTTTCATTCCCCTTGATCAAAGGATCAGCCGGTGAAGCACTCAACGATCTCAATAGTGTAGTACTGACGGAGTCCACCGCAAAAAAATACTTTGGCAGCGCTGAGGAGGCGATGGGCAAGATCATCACCATGAATAAAACCACACCAATGAAAGTGACGGGTGTGGCAAAAGACCCAGGCGTCAATTCCCATCTCGACTTCGACATTGTTACATCGCTTGAGCGATACAAAGAAGCCAGCTGGATGACCAACTGGGTGAACAACGGCGTGTATACCTATGTGCAACTTGCCCCAACGGTACCAGCAACACAAATTGAAAAAGCACTGCCGGCCTTTGTGGAGAAATACATGGGCGCTGAATTGCGGAAATTTGGATTTCATTGGAACCTTTCTTTGACGCCTTTGAAAGACGTGTATTTCGACTCGAAGGCAGGTGATAATGTAAGACACGGTGATAAAACCGTGGTATATATTTTCCTGTCGATTGCCATCTTAATACTGCTGATTGCCTGCATCAACTTCATGAACCTGTCCACCATCCGTGCCGCTGAACGGTCCAAAGAAGTGGGACTGCGGAAAGTATTTGGCGCTATGCGCAATAGCCTGGTGCGACAATTCATCGGCGAGTCTGTGCTGCTCACTACGATGGCCTGCCTGTTGTCGGTCGCCTTTTTGTTACTGGTCATGCCCTGGTACAATCAACTGCTCGGCTATTCGCTCACGGTTTCCTGGAATAAATGGCCTATCTATTTATTCCTTATCGGCATTATCCTGGTCGTTGGGTTCCTGGCTGGTAGCTATCCTGCGTTTTTCCTCTCTGCCTTTTCTCCTATCCAGGCGCTCAAAGGAAAATTAAAGCTGGGCCGGGGTGCATCTTCATTCCGGCAGGCATTGGTAGTGGTGCAGTTCAGCATATCGGCCTTCCTGATCATTGGCACCATCATCATCACAAAACAGATGAACTATGTGAAGAGCAAGCAACTCGGTTACAACGACCAGCAAATCATCGTAATTCCCATCGACAATAGCGATATCTATAAAAACCTGAACCGCTTCAAAACCGGGCTGCAGGCGGAAACGGGTGTTCAGAGCGTATCCGTCGTGAGCGGGGAACCGGGGGGCTTTTTTGACTCCAATACCTTTGACGTAGAAGGTCACCTGGAAAAACAGAATGCCAGCACGGAGTGTGCCGATTTTGAATTGGTAAAAACGCTTGGACTAAACATTATTGCCGGCCGGGATTTCTCAGCGGCCTATCCTACTGACAGCACCGATGCCGTGCTGATCAACAAAACCGCCGCCAGTAAATTCGGGTGGACACCTGAGCAAGCGCTGGGAAAATCGATTTTCAATCTCGTGCGGGATGCCCATAAGCGACGCGTCGTGGGTGTGGTAGAAGATTTCAACTTTCAGTCATTGAAACAAAACATCAACGCACTGGTCATATCGCCCGTCAATGATAAGCGACAAATACTCGTGAAATTAAATGCCGGCAACCTGCAGTCCAACCTGGAGCTGGTCAAAAACGCCTATGCAAAGGCAGCGCCCGCCTACCCTTTAGAATACAGGTTCCTGAACGAGCAGTTTGAAAATTTGTACCGGAAAGACATCCGCCAGCAGCGCATCCTTTCGGTATTTGCAGGCCTCGCCATTTTTGTTGCCTGCCTGGGCTTATTCGGACTCGCCTCCTTCACCGCCAACAAACGCTTCCATGAAATCGGCGTAAGAAAAGTAATTGGCGCATCTTCACAAAGCATTGTCCTCCTCTTGTCAAAAGATTTATTAAAACCAGTCCTTATTGCCACTTGTATTGCATTACCCGCCGGCTATTGGGCCATGCACCAATGGTTACAAAATTTCGCTTACAAAACCGGGCTTGAATGGTGGATCTTTCTCCTGGCGGCCATCATCATTTTTGGCATTGCCCTGCTCACTGTAAGTGTGAAAGCGGTGAAAGCCGCGATGGCGAATCCGGTGAAGAGTTTGAGGAGTGAATAATACCCTTCCTCGACATTATGCGCGCGTAGCCTGATTCAATTACTATGCATCCTGAAAGCACATTACGTTTACAATGAGTTTATGCGCTTTCCATGAACCTGGCATGCTTGTACACCGTCGAAAATTCAAGTAGCAGAAAAGCTTTTAGACAACAGGTCCTGGAGACAAGCACCCGGTAACAA
>JAGWTK010000329.1 GCA_028876035.1 Bacteroidota bacterium | reverse complement strand
ATCACCGAAGCTATTTATGATGATGCGTACAATTTTAGCGGTGGACTGGCTGCCGTTGCCAAAAACAACCAGTTCGGCTTTATCAATACAAGCGGACAGGTAGTGATACCGATTGCGTTTTCGAATGCCCATGGATTTTCAGACGGACTCGCTGCTGCCGCCAATGAAAAAGGCGTATGGGGATTCATCGACAACAAAGGCAACTGGGCCATCAAACCGATGTACTATTTCGCCAACAATTTTGAAAACGGTGAAGCAAGGGTCATGAAAGGTGAGAAACTATTTTATATCGACAGGGAAAACAAATTCCTGCACGATTAACGACTCCTGCTGGTCAGGAATTCGCCGGTCTTACGGGGGCGTTAGGCCGGTATGCACCCGGTGAACAACCGGGTGCTCTTATTTTACAGGTTACCTTTCTTTAATTCTTTCAGTGCATAGTCACATGCGCGTGCAGTGAGCGCCATATAAGTGATGGAAGGATTCAGGTAAGAACTGGAGGTCATGCAAGATCCATCTGTAACAAAAACATTCGGCACTTCGTGCAATTGGTTGAAGGCATTCAATACTGAAGTTTTTGGATCTTTTCCCATCCTGGCCGTGCCCATTTCATGATTGGCATTACCAGGCGCAGAGATGGCTTCTGCTGCTACCCTCACTTCCTTATACCCGGTTTGCTCCAGCATGTCTTTGGCTGTAGCGATCATATCCTTGTGCATCGCAAGCTCATTATCGCGAAACTTGCAATCGATCGTAATCATGGGCCGGCCCCAGGGATCTTTTTTATCGCGGTTCAGGGTCACCCGGTTTTCTGCATAGGGCAAGCACTCACCATAAGCATACACCGTAATATGCCAGGGCCCTGCTTCCGTCAGTGCATCTTTGTAGTTAGCACCAATGGTAGTTGCGGGCTCCGGGCGTGATCGTCCTGCGCTGGCACCAAAATGATAACCGCGTATGAAATCGGGGGACTGTTCCGTGATATTTCTAAACCTTGGCATGTAGAGCGGAATCGGGCGACGTCCGGAATAATAGGAATCTTCAAAACCCTCTACTACTGCTGCTACTGCAACCCCTTTATGGTGATCCATCAGATTGCGGCCCAGTTGATCACTGCCATTGCCCATACCATTGGGAAAACGATTCGACACGGAGTTGAGCAGAATAGCAGTGGTGGCTACCGTAGCCGCATTCACAAAAATGATGGTTGCATAATATTCAGTGACTGCCTTTGTTTCCGTATCAATCACTTCCACCCCGCTGGCCTTTTGTGTTTTTTCATCGTAAAGGATACGGTTTACCAATGAATTTGGCCGGAGAGTGAATTTTCCGGTGGCTTCCGCAGCGGGTATGGTTGCTGAATTACTGCTGAAATAACCGCCCCAGGGACAACCACGGTGACAAAGATCGCGTGCCTGGCAGGGACCTCTCCCGCCGACCGCCTGTGTTAGGTTGGCAGCACGGCCGATGATCACTTTTCTATCGGTAAACTTTTTCTCTACTCTAGCTTTAAAGTCCTTCTCTACACAATTCATGTCGAACGGCGGCAGAAACTCTCCATCGGGCAGGTGCGGTATTCCATCGCGGTTACCACTCACACCTACAAATTTCTCTACATAAGAATACCAGGGTGCAATTTCCTTATAGCGAATGGGCCAATCGACCCCATGTCCGTCTTTCAGGTTTGCTTCGAATTCCAAATCGCTCCAGCGGTAACAGGCACGTCCCCATAACAAAGACCTTCCACCAACAATATCGCCGCGCACCCAGTCGAACCGGCTGATTTCATCATAGGGATTCTGCGCGTCATTGATATAATAGGCTTTGTTGTCTTCCCGGTAAGAGAAGTGCCGGCTTTGCACCTTGTGTTCTTCTTTATCTGCTTTGCTGAGGGTGATACGGTGCGGAAACTCCCAGGGCGCCATATTGGCTGTTGGATAGTCGCCATGTTTGAGCGGCTTACCACGTTCGAGCATCAATACGGTCAGCCCCTTTTCACACAGTTCTTTGGCTGCCCAGCCGCCGCTTACGCCCGAGCCGATCACAATGGCGTCGTAGGTATGTTGCTGCTTTGCTTTAGTATTCAGTTGTAAAGTATCCCCTGCCATCAGTTCATCGATTAAAATAAGGTACTAAATATACTTACTAACGGCGTTTATTCATCACCGTTGCATAGTTGGCCAATGCCGCTGCCGGGTCGCCCAGTTCCGGATGCCAGAGCTTTTCCCATTCGAAACTGAAATAACCCTGGTATCCGTCTTTTCGTAAGAGGTCAATGGCCTCCAGTATCGGAACCTCGCCCTGTCCCAGGTAAACGTACTGGGGTTTGCCATCCACCAGCTTTGCATCCTTGATATGCGTATGATGCACCCATTTTTTAATCTGCGGGTACACTTCCTGCGGGGGCTCTTTGGCAATGGTCCACATATTACAGATATCCCAGATTAGCCCGGTATTCGGGTGATTCGTCTTCTCCATTATTTGCACCAGATCGGCTGCATGTACGGCGTCGCCATGCGTTTCCATCAGCACCATCACTTTTTTACCCGATGCATAGTCGCCCAATTCACGAAAGCCGGCCACGATACGATCTATTACCACTTGCTTGTCTTCTTCAGGCGGAAAATTGTTTGGATACACGCGCACATACGGACAGCCAACTTGCTGCGCAAGATCGATAAACTGCCTGCCGTTGTCGAGGTTCTCCTTTCTTTTCACCGGGTCGGCGATATGCAGGTTACAGGATGAACCAAGATCAGCAAAAGAAAGTTTACTGGCCTTCATTTTTTGATTGGTGGCCGCGATATGCGCTGCATCGCTGAATTCCTGGATTTTCGAAGGATCCAGCTGCCGTAATATTCCGCGGAGCTCGATGCCGCTAAAACCATGCTCAACGGCAAAAGAAACAATTTGATCGAAAGTCCAGTCGGGACAGCCCAGGGTTGAAAAGCTCAGCTTGAGTGGACTTTTTTTCAATAAACCTGCGGGTGAAGTACTGAGCGCTGCGAGCACCAGGGCCGATTGCTGCAGGAAGGTAGAACGGGATATGGCTTGCATCATGTAGTGCTTGTCTTTAACAGCCCTAAATGTCTGCAAAATGTACTGGAGAGAAAAAAAAAGCTGGTTAATGTTTGGTAAGAACGCCGGTAAGCGGCTTGCGGAAAGGGGTACCGACGTGTCTCGCTCATGGTTATTGGTTGGTTCGGCCGAATGTCCTTACCCGTTAACAATTCCAGCAAAGAACCAAGAGCTAAAAACTAAGAATGGATCATTGCTTCCTCAATTGTATTGCCTGCACTGTTCCATCAGCAGCCACGATTTTCACTGTATAATTTCCGCCGGGTAGTGTCGACACATCGAATTTGTCGCGATAGCCGTTCCAGGTATTCAACAATACGCCATTCATATTGTACAGCTGCACCTGCCGCAATTGCTCCGGAACGATATTGGCGATGCTGAAGCTGCTGATCACCGGAATGGGATAAAGGGTTGCCTTTTCTGTTTCCAATGCCGGCGGAACGGATACTGTCCTGCTGTAGCTGATTTTGCCGTCGAGATCCGTCGATACGATCCTGTAAAATACATATCCGGCAAGAAACTTTGTATCGGTGAACTGATAATGATGTTGTCCGCTGCTGTTGGAGGGTTGGATGGCATCAGCAGCATTCGACCAATCAACGCCGTTTGGACTACGCTGCACCACGAAATCACGGATATTTTGCTCATAGCTGGTACCCCATTCAACCAATACATCTTTGCTTTTGCGTGTGGCTCTTATTTCGGTCCATAAAACGGGAAGCAGACTGGTAAAGGTGGCCGTTGCGGTGGCGCTGGCGCTGTTTCCGTTAATAGAGAAACTAAGGGTGGCCGTGCCCGCAGTAGCGCTGCTGGTGAGGATGGCGGTATACGTTCCATCGTTGTTGTCGATCACCGTACCGATGGTTCCAGCAGTGGTGCTGATGACTACGATGCCACCGCTTTTACCTAAGACTACACCTCCGGAGGTTTTCAATGTAATGGTAATTGTAGTGGTACTGGTACCATTGGCCACGATGCTGGAAGGTGATAATGTTATTTGTGACTGCGTGGTACTTGCCACAACCGGTACATAACCGCAAATTGCCATGTTGGGTGTGGTAGCACAATTCAATAAAAGGGTAGATGCACTGCTGCTGCCGTTATTACCGGTTCCGCCATCGCCCATACTTCCGTTGGTATAATGGCCGGAATAGCAAAATTGTGAACTGCCTTCTTTGAGGTAGACCAGGGTGTGCCCTCCCATTTCAGCTGAAATAGCTGCGCCGCTGATGCCGGCGGTTAAACCGGGATCGTAGGTAGTGGTGGTAAGATTACCTCCCACTGCGCCATTGTCTGAACGGGCCAGCATACCCGAACTGTTATTGCCCCAGGTGTAAAGGGCTCCACTGGTGGTAATGGCGGCGATGGCGGGATAAGAAGAACAGTGTTCCTGGCAGCTGAAAAAATTCACATTGGTCAGGTAGTCATTGGCAGCAGAGGACTTCTTAACCCTCACCCAACTGGTTCTTTCAGTGGTGGTAAAGTCGCCACATTGCTTCTGGCTATTATCTCCCAGCGCATACAGGTTACCGGTATAGCTCAATACATAATAAGTGTTCTTTACATTGGCTCCGCTGGCCCCGCCACCTGTTACGCCAATTATCTTTGGAACAATATTCAACCCGCCTTCCATGGGTAAGGTCATGGCCGTAGCGTAGTTCCTGGCGGATGAAGCGCCCGCGCCCAAATAAGTATTGTTGCCCCAGGTGTATAGCTGGCCGCCCGAAGTGAGTGCCATAAACGCGTTGTTCGACGCACTGTTTACCTGTCCGCGTACCGCCGTAACGCCAGATAAGTAGGTACTTGCATCGGTCTTTATTTTTTGCCAGGTAGATGAGCCGGCGGTACCTGCCGTACCACCATTGCCTTCCACTGCCAGTGATG
>JAGWTK010000328.1 GCA_028876035.1 Bacteroidota bacterium | reverse complement strand
CGGCTTGTATAACGGAATGGGCTAAACGATAATCGGCAGGGTAGCGGTCGGCATTCACCCCATCGGTGCAGCTGGCCGCTTCCCATTTCCCATCGCCCAGGAAATTTGTGGGGATGGATATCGTTCTGGCCGTCCAGTCGGTCATCGCGCCAATATACCAGCTATCACCCTTGTGCCGCGCGGTAACGATAAAATCGCCCAGCTTTCCGTCCAGGACGATCGTTGTATCCCAGCCGGCGGGAATCGCGCCAAGAAATTCCATGAAGGCAGGCTCCATCAAACCCTGGGAAGGATTGCCGGAGAAAATGGGCATTGGGTTATCATATACCACGAACATCGCCAATTGATGACAGCGGGTACCCTGGCTCATCACCTTTCCCCAAATCGGCTGAAACTGTGTTTGTGTAGCATTGTCGAGCAAACCCGGCTCATAGTCGAAGGGACCGGCGAGCATACGGGTAAAGGGCAGCATCAAATCATGTTCAGGTGAGGGTTTATTGCTCCAGGCATTGTATTCGGAACCCAATACCGCTTCACGGGTGATATTGTTGGGATAGGTGCGGTTGAATCCCTTGGGGGGCGGACAACCATGAAACATGATCATCATCTTTTCCCGGGCACAGGCGGCTGCAATCCGTTCAAAGAAACGGCTGGCCAGCTGGTCATCGCGATCAATAAAATCGGTCATGATAAAATCAACCCCCCAGCGACGAAACTGTTGTAAGGCACTGTCCAACTGCCGGTCAAGCGTAGCCGCTAATGTCCACATACAAATTTTAATGCCTTTCGACCTGGCATAGGCCGAAAGCGTATCCATGTTTATCTCCGGTTTTAGCCGGAACAGATCGCCCGGTTCACTCCAGCCGGCATCCATCATGATCCGGTCGAATCCAAAACGCTTCGCAAAGTCAATATAATATTTATACGTAGCCGTGTTGATGCCGGTCTTGAACGGTACATTGAACAGGTTGATGTCGATGATCCATTCATCCGTACACTTGCCTGGCTTTATCCAGGACGCGTCGCCCATCACAGCGGGTCGGGCCAGTTGATACACCAGGCCGTTCGAGGCTAGTTCACGATCTTCGCGGGCAATCGCCATTACCCGCCAGGGAAAGCTGCGGGTGCCGGCGGTGCGGGCGATGAGCTGGCTTCTTTTTGTAACGATACGCGCTGCATACAGGGCATCGGTCAGCTTCTCTTCCAGCGGCAGGGGTGCAAACACTGCGTTTATTGTTGCGCCGCCCGTTGTTTCAAGGAACATACCCGGGTAATCCAAAACATCCGATTCCGTAATTGCCAGTTTGCAACCGGGCAGCTGGAGCAACAGGGGAGAAAAAAGCAGTGATCCGTTGGCAAAACTGTCGAGAGGTTTGCTCGTATACAATTCCTCAAAACTGGTATGAAACCGATCCGCATCTGTCCGTGGTTGAACCACCGGCCCGGTCATTACTGTTTTACGGTCCACCACGATTTTCATCATTTCATTACGGATACTGATTGAATCTTTTCGCGCCGACAACCATCGCCAGGCCAGTCCGTTGTTGTACACCCTGCATTCGAGCGCCGCATTGGAACTTGTTAGTCGCAGCTGGTTGTAACGATCGTTCAGTTGTTTTGATTTCTCTGCGCCAGGGGATACAATTTGCGCGTTTGCAGAAGTCCGGCTGATTGTAAAACGTTGCAAGGCGGCGGCAAAGTTTTCCGCATTGTCTGGCAACAGGTCAATATTGGTTTTAACGGGCTGCCACTTCCCGTCGACGCTGAATTCAAAATAAACCTCTTTGCCGGTATGCAGGGAAACGATGATTCTTCCGTCGGGTGAACGGACAAGCAGCGAATCGGCGGCTTTCGAAACAGGAAGCAGTCCGCAGGACAACAGCAGGACAATCAATTTTTTCATGGCAGCGGGATGATACCGAAAATAGCAATTAAGCCCGATTCGGCGGTTAGCCGGTTTTCTGGCAGGGCCTTTGTTTGAAAATGATAAACCGGTTAGAAAAATCTACATTTAAACTCAAAATCGTTTGTATGCCAAAATGGTTACGCGCCCTTATCGCTGCTTATGGCGCCAAAAAATTAGGGGGTGGTTGTTTCAGCACCATTATTATTTTTATAGTCATTTATTATGCATTGGGAAATTGCGGTGGCAACAGGTATAACAATGCAGCGCCTGCGCCAACGGGCACCACTACACAATCTCCGGCCCCGGTAAAAACAGCGATGCTTGCACAAAGGCAGCTCCACTATTTGTAAGACCGGCTACCGCAACGGCATTTGGTTTTTTATGTTAGCTTAGTGCATCAATCAATGCATATGAAACATAAAACGATCTTGCGCCAGTTGTCTTTTTACTCCCTTGCCTTTTTGGGCAGTTTGTTATTTCATTCACCAAAGGCATGGGCCAATCCATTGCCTGCTGACTCCGGAAACCTGGAAGGTCGCTGGGATATTACCATGATAATGGATGGCAAAGAGTATCCTTCCTGGCTGGAAGTGGAGAAATCGGGTATCAAAACCCTGGTGGGACGATACGTGGGCACCGGTGGCAGTGCAAGGCCCATAGCCAAAGTTAATTTTAACGGGGAGAAGCTTCACTTCACGATACCACCGCAATGGGAACGCAGCGATAACGACGTGCACTTCGAGGCAACGTTGCAGGGCGACAGCCTGGTGGGTGTTGTAACCGCAGTGGACGGTAAGCAGTACAATTGGGTAGGACATCGTGCCCCAAAACTTCATCGCAGCAAACCGCCTGTATGGGGACAGCCCATTAAACTTTTCAACGGTAAAGATCTGAAAGGATGGCATGCAGTGGGAAATGCCAACCAGTGGGTCGTTGAAAACGGTGTTTTGAAGAGTCCGCATTCCGGTGCTAACCTGGTAACCGATCAAACTTTCAACGATTTCAAACTGCATATTGAATTTCGTTACCCAAAAGAAAGTAATAGCGGTGTGTATTTGCGTGGACGGTACGAAGTGCAGGTTGAAGACGACAAAGGCCTGGAAGCCACCTCACACCACTTCAGTGGTATCTATGGATTTCTTACGCCCAGCGAAAACATGGCCAAAGCACCGGGTGAATGGCAGTCCTACGATGTTACACTGGTCGGACGCATGGTAACCGTTATTGCCAATGGAAAAACGGTGATCTGCAACCAGGAAATTCCCGGCATTACGGGTGGTGCGCTGAACAGCCATGAAGGCGAGCCCGGGCCCATTTACATACAGGGCGATCATGGTCCGGTGGAGTATAGGAATATTGTTATCACTCCGGCGAAGTGAGGACCTTTTTGAGTAATAAGTTGTAAGTAATAAGTTGTAAGTAATAAGTTTTAAGTCTGTTTGCGTGGCCAACGTGGACAGACTTATTACTTTGGTGGGAGACGCAGGTGTAACGGTGGGTAGGTAAGCAATAAGTTGTAAGTAATAAGTTGTAAGTCCGTTTGACTGGCCAGCGTTGACGTTAAAGGAATAAATAAGATCTCTTATTATGCGGGTCGGTAAAATAAAAGCAAGTATACCGAATCAATATAAGCGCAATGCGGTAGGATTAGGCCCCAAGTTGTAAGTTGTAAGCCTCTTTGGCGATGCAAAAAGACTTACAACTTACAACTTAGAACGTACAACTTAAAATAGTCGCTCATTCGGCGGCTTCACACCTGCCAAACGAATATAAATGGTTGTTTGACCGCGGTGGTGGGTCTGGTGTTCGAAGGTTTTCATCATCATCACCAGCCGGGTTTCTTCGAAACGGCCAAAGGCTTTTACCTTTTCTCCCCATTTGTTTACATCGGAATTTTTTACTGAGTTGATGCAGTAGTCGTAGCTGGCAGAAACATAATACACTACCGAATCCTTGGTTTGAGCACCGGCACTGTGTTCCATATCAAACATACCAAACGGGGGTTTCTGGTTTGAAACCGACCCCATCAACCCCGCATTTCCCTGCGCCAGGTGCAACATCTGCTGGGCAAAACTGCGAATGCTGTCGGTTGGTTTCAATCCGTATTTATCCGCAGGCATGGTGTTGAGGTAATCGAGCGTATAGGATTTGGCCCTTTCCCAGTCTTTGACCAGCTGGGCTTTTAAATCTTCGGCACTCACAGCCTGTGCCTGCAGGCTTGTTTGGGCGATCAACAGCATCAGGGATGCACTTACGATCGTTTTTAATTTTCTCATAATAGTTGGTTTTTAGTGTCAAAAGGTAACAAAAATCCTGAAGCGGACGTTAACAAAACAGGAATTTACAGTCCCCGAAAAAGAAATATATTGAATGTCTTTTGAGCAAAGAACCAAGCAAACCATCATGAGAACCAGCGTGCTTGTGCCGGCAATACTGCTGATAGCAGGAATGGTGCGTGTTTATGGTCAGGGGCCTGCGCCGGATACGGTGAAAACAGGTGTCTATGTGACCAGCATCCATGATATCGACTTCAAGGAAAAAGAATACACGATCGACCTTTGGCTGTGGCTAAAGTACAAGAACAGGTCATTCGACTTTGTCCAGAACCTGGAAATTCCGCAAGCCAAAACAGTTAACAAGTCTTTTTCTACCATTGATTCTTCAGGCGATCGTATTTACCTGCTGATGAAACTGCAATGTGTAATGAAAGATTCCTGGCGGATCAATAACTTCCCTTTTGACCGGCAAACTCTTCGATTTTCGATTGAAAATTCCCAGTTCGACAGGCGTTCACTGGTATTCGTGCCAGACACATTGGGCAAGCACTACGACCCCAGGTTTACCTTACGTGGATGGGATATTGACAGTTTTATTGTCAACGAAACAACGCGCATATATGAAACCGGCTTTGGTGATGAAAGCCTGGCCAAACCACAAACTGCTTACAGCGCATTCCGCGTACGCATGGGTATCGCCAGAGATGCTACCGATCTATTCTGGAAGCTGTTCCTGGGCATGTACGTTGCCTTCCTGATTGCCTATTTGTGTTTTTATATTC
>JAGWTK010000327.1 GCA_028876035.1 Bacteroidota bacterium | reverse complement strand
TCACAAATGTGTGAAAGATTTGAGCGACTATGGGTACATAAGATACGAACCGTCGTTTAATCGTATGAGAGGGAGTAAGATTTATTTTATAGAAAGAACTGGTGTGACATAAGAATACGATGAAAACAAGAGGTAACCATATTGCGATTTTTATTGTGACACCTAGTTGTTATGATGAACATTTGAGTTTTACATTATCCATGTTGAAGCCGGTATGGATTATCCATCAATATTTGATATTCAAAACCGACAGCAGGCTGGTTGCTTTTTTCAAATGCAGCCTTAACTATCGAATGGATTTTTATATAATTTTTTCAATTTACAATTATGGCACAGAGTGAAGAGAGAATTGTGATGAAGGCGGTTGCTTTATGTTTTAAGCCTTTTTTAAAACCGGAAGAAGCACAGATCTACTGCAATTTAGAGAGGACCCAGTTGGCAAAAAGATGCGAAGAGTTTCTTGTTTTTAAAAATGATAGCGGGTATTATAAAAGGGAAGACCTCGACCGGATGATGTCCGGGGCGCCTTCCCCTTTACTTGACGCTGCCAAAAATCATTCTTCCAAATTCAAAAAATAAGGTAGCAAATCTGGTGTTGGCAGGTGGCTTATTGTTTCGACCTGGTTTTTCGGGCGATGTCGCCTATATGTCCTCTGTACCTGTTCGGTGGTTGTATGGCCAAGCAGGTAGGCAATAGTGGCATCGTCCACATTTCTATCTTTTAAGAGAATGGAGAAACTAAGTCTTGCGCATGACCATGTGATATGCTTACCAATATTGGTAAAACTGATCCATTGTCCCAAAACTTTATTACATCCATCCTGTGAAGGCAGGTTAAACACTACATCCCCCTCGTCATAATCAGCTTTATAGGTTAGCATATCCCTTCTTCTCTTCAGTATAGACTGTGCAATAGGATGCAGCGTGAGCGTAACCGGCTGACCGGTCTTCTTCTGAATGATCCGGGTAGTAAGCACAACCCCGTTAATATCTTCCCAGCGAAGCCTTTTTACATCAATCCATCTAAGCCCGGTGTAGCAGCTTAAAATAAAAGCGTCCTGTACCTCCTGGTTTAAGCAGGGGGTTCTCAATAGTTCAATATATTCTTCAACTTCCAGATGGTCTTTTAAGTTGACACTTGGATTGGGTTTGGCGGAGATTTTTTCGCTCGGATTTGTCCTAAAATATCCATCACTGGTTGCAGCGGTTACTACCCATTTAAACCTTGCATAGTAGTTTGCAGGAGTTTCTCCTGTAAATTTATCTAAGAGGTATTGGCGAAAGCGCTTGCAATAGTTATGCGTAATGTCCACCGGGGAAACAAAATCATTTTCGACAAAGGCTTTAAACTGGGTGAGGCTGTTTGACAGGTGGCGGTTTCCATCCCTTTTGTTCAGCTTTACGTATTCCTCGAAATAATCAATAAAGTTGGTTTTAAGCTTATGCTTGGGGATAAAGCCGGTACCAACTGCCTGGCTTTCGATAATGAGTTGGCTTTTCTTTAGCTCCAGCAGTGCTGATGCCTCTTTATTGTGGTTCTTTTGTATCATGTCTTTGGGACGTTTATAAATAAATATCCCGGTAGAGGGGCGTTGTCCTTTACCTCTTCCAAAGTCATGGTAGAAAATAATCTTGTCGCCTTTTTTATTCGGTATCTTCAGGAAATTCATAACTGCACATTTTTAAAGGTGATACAATAGAATGTCAACCTTCGTACCGTGCCAGGTATTTTCTGCCACTTTGTTCTCCTGATTTTTTCCGTTTTTTTGAGGCTGGTAAGAACCGGTAAGCGTCGGATGAATGCGGCCAAATAATTTTTTTCATCCGTTTTGCGAACAGTAGATGGATACTGCATTTCAGTCATAAAAAGACTGTCATAGCTACCGGAAAGCTGTTGTAAAAGCTGCCATTTAAAGGCGTCCTGATGCGTGCTTGTAGAGCGTGTTTTGAGGGTGCATCTCCCGTTAAGAAAGTCTGTCATTTGGTCTGTCATTTTTCTGTCAACAATGGTGGGAGTATGCGGCAAAAAACGGTCAAAGCCGAAAAATGACAGAAACAAAAAAGGTTATAAATCAATGACTTATAACCTTTTTGATACTTTAAATTGTGCCCAGAACTGGATTCGAACCAGCACACCCTTGCGAGCGCTGCGACCTGAACACAGTGCGTCTACCAATTTCGCCATCTGGGCATTCAGGGCTGCAAATATAGTTGGTTTCCTTAGAATCCGACAAGCAAAAAGATAATTTTTATTCCGTTTTTTGGTTGGACTTCCAGCCGATGAGCAGCACCCCCGCGATGACCAGCAAAGTGCCTGCAATTTGGGCGGCAAAAACGGGCTCACCCAGTATAAAATGGGCCTGTATGATCGTAGACACCGGGCCGATGGCCGATACAATGGCTGCATTATTGGACCCGATGCGTTTCATCCCGAATGAAATCAGGAAAGAAGGAATCACGGTGGCAACAATGGCCAATAATATTCCATAGCCCCAGTATTCAGTACCGGAATGCAGCAAGGCATATTGTCCGCGCAACCCGTAATGCACAAACACGCCCGCGGTAGATGCCAGCATGGCCCAGGCTGTAAAGCGCGTAGCCCCCACCGTTGGTATCAGCCGCCCGCTGCCGGCAATATAAATGGCATACGTAACCGCGCAAACAAACACCAGCAAACTTCCCCAGTAAAACGAAGCCGTAGCTGCTTCTATCCGCAGTTGCCCGGCATAAGCAATCGCGATCCCGGTATAGGTCAATAACACCGCTATAATCTGCAGGCGGCTGGTACGCTGTTTAAATAGCTTTGCATTGATCAGAAGCGTAAAAGTGGGATATAAGAAAAGTATGAGGCGCTCCAGCCCGGCCGACACATACTGCAATCCTTCAAAATCCAGAAAGCTGCTGATGTAATAACCAAACAACCCCAGTATTGCGATCTGTCCCCATTGCCGGGCCGACAACCGCGTTGTTTGCTGCCCGGGCCTGCTCACAAAAAAGGCTGTCGCCAGGTAAAACGGCAAAGAAAACACCATGCGTACGGTGAGCAGCGACAAGGCATCGATCTGCGTATCGTGGAAGGCCTTCTTTACAATGATCGCCTTCGTGGAAAACAATACGGCGCCCAGGAAGGTGATGCCGAAACCGGCGAGCGTGGCGGAAGAGCGTTTGGTTTGCACGGGGGTAAAAGCTGCTGGCTACTGGCTTCAAGCTACCAGCGATTCGTCTTATAAAAGTAGTCTACGACCATTGATTGGTGTCCGCGCCTATGGAAGACAACGCAACGGTCAAAAACGAAAGCTGTTGGTAGCCAGTGGCCGGCAGCCAGCAGCCTTCCTCTACACCGCTACATTAAAGTCCCGCAACGCATCATTCAAACTCGTCTTCAGATCCGTGCTGGCCTTTCTTTGTCCGATGATCAGTGCACAGCCCACACCGTATTCGCCGGCGGGGAATTGTTTATTATAGGTACCGGGAATCACCACGCTGCGTGCGGGAACACGACCTTTGTATTCAATCGGCTCTTTGCCACTGACATCAATAATTTTCGTGGATTTGGTGAGTACCACATTAGCCCCGAGCACCGCTTCTTTTTCAACCAGTACACCTTCTACCACAATGCAGCGACTGCCGATGAAACAACCATCTTCAATAATAACCGGACTGGCCTGTAGTGGTTCCAATACACCGCCAATGCCAACACCACCGCTCAGGTGAACGCCTTTGCCAATCTGTGCACAGCTGCCCACCGTAGCCCAGGTATCTACCATGCTTCCTTCGTCTACATAAGCGCCGATGTTCACATAACTTGGCATCAACACAACGTTCTTCGCGATATACGCGCCATAACGCGCGACCGCATGCGGCACCGCACGAACACCCAATGATGCATAATCTTTTTTCAGCAGCATCTTATCATAAAACTCAAAGGGCTCAAGGTTCCAGGTCTGCATCGGCTGAATACCAAAATACATCAGGATGGCTTGCTTCACCCACTCGTTCACCTGCCAGCCGCTTTCGGCGGGAGCAGCAGTACGCAGCCGGCCTTTATCTACTTCTTCAATTACTGTCCTGACGGCGTCGCTATAGGTGGTTTGTTTTAGCAGTTCACGATTGGCCCAGGCTTGCTGGATCAGTCCTTGTAATTCCATGCGCTTAAATTTTTTTGCAAACATACGGGAACTGAACGCGGATGCAAAACCAGGGCTTGCGCTCCGCGGAAACAATACAACACTGAGTTAGCGTCGCAACTTTATGGTTTAAGCAATTGCATTGCAGGCAAATAGCCTGTCAAAACCTTTTGTGCTTGTGACCAACCAATCAATGCGCAAAGAATGCATGGTAAAATTGGATAGATTCAATGACTCCTTTACCAACTAAACGCCCCACATGAACACCCTTAGCAAAACCGATCAACCCAACGGTAATATCGGATTCCTTTTTATTGGGATCTGGCTCTGCGCATTGATCGGATTTCACCGCACCTACACCGTGTACTTCCCCAACTTTAAAGGCTTCCAATGGCAACAGCACTTTCATGGCATCATGCTCATGAGCTGGTTTGGCATGCTCATCATCCAGCCCTTCCTGATTCGTCTTGGGAAAACCAGGATCCACCGGCAACTCGGAAAGCTCGGTTATGTATTGGCGCCCCTGGTTTGTTATTCGATTTTCCTTGTAACCAAATTGGTGTATTACCGCGAAATCCAGCATCGGCCGGAGAACAGTGTACTCGCACAGTTATCGCTCGACATCCCCACTATTTTCATTTTCGGCCTTTTCTTTGCCCTCGCCATGATCAACCGTCGTTCACCGCAGGCGCATATGCGTTACATGATTGGCACTTCATTGCTGATGATAGGGCCCGGACTGGGCCGTACCTTAATTGTTTTTGGAGGAGTGGCTTTCCCCATGGCCGTAACCATTGTATATTATGTTGCAGAAGTGGTTTCAGTACTATTTCTGCTGAA
>JAGWTK010000326.1 GCA_028876035.1 Bacteroidota bacterium | reverse complement strand
AGCTATATTTCGTTCCAGACATTGTTTACCAAAACAAGTCCGAATGAAGTGTCTTCCACCTTCCTGAAATTCCAGGACTACCGGGCAATTCTCTCCAAGCGACTCGCCAGTCAGAACCCCTATTCGAAAGATGTGAATGGTCCAATTCCAATCGGCGACGGATATTACAAAGGTTATACCCGCTATGCGCAGGATGTATTAATACCGGCCTTCCTCGCAGCGTATACGGGCAAGGACCCGAATAGCATTGCATTGGTGAAAAATGACAATGCCAGCGTTAGCTCCAACCCATTCAGCGGAATCAAGCCATTGCCCAACTGGCGGGTATCCTACAATGGTCTTACCCGCATCCCGGGCATGGAAAAAATATTCAGCAACTTCACCGTGTCGCATGCATACAACAGCACGCTCAGCATGAACAGTTTTAACTCGGCGTTGCTGTACCAGGATCCATTACGGGTAAGTTATCCTGGCTTTATTGATACACTCACGGGCAACTTTGTTCCTTACTTCCTCGTGCCCAATATCAGTATTTCGGAATCATTTGCACCCTTTATTGATTTGGATATGATGTTCACCAACCAGCTGGGAGCAAGGTTCGAGTATAAAAAATCCCGTCAGCTTGCATTGAGCCTGGTCGACTTCCAGTTGAGTGAAGCACGTTCTACCGAATTCACATTCGGCGGTCGCTGGCGGAAAAGAGGATTCCCACTGCCGTTCAAAGTTCCTTTTACGAAGAAGGACACAAAGAAACTGGAGAACGATATTACCTTCCTGCTCGACTTTAGTTTACGCGACGATATTACCTCTAACAGTCGACTCGACCAGGTGACCGTACTGCCAACAGCCGGACAAAAAGTAATCACCATCGCACCGAGCATCGACTATGTATTGAACAACCGGGTAAAGATTATTCTCTATTTTGAACAACGCCGCACCGAACCGAAGATTTCTACTTCTGCGCCTATCACCAACACAAAGGGTGGCGTAAAAATCAATATCTCGCTGGCCCAATAATTCACTGGCCGCTCATCCTGAAAATTACTGCCCCGGCAAAAACCAACTGGTTTTGATTGGCCGGGGCTTTATCTTTAAAGAGCCCTTTCGTTCACCAAATCCTCCAACATGAGAAAGATTACCGCCGGCCTCCTGGCCGCAGCCTTGCTGCTTACCAGCTACAACTTCGCACAAAAAACAAAAAACAGCAATGTCTTTGCTGCACTGGATACTGCCTTACAGCGCGTACTCACCGAAAACCATGCAGCTGGATTTGCAGTAGCGGTCGTAAACAAAAACGAGGTGGTATACGCCAAAGGGTTTGGCTATCGTGACTACGACAAAAAATTACCCGTAACGCCAAACACGGTTTTTGCCATCGGCTCCTGTACAAAAGCATTCACAGCCTGTTTGCTCGGTCAGTTGAATAAGGACAACCTGGTAGATTTTGACAAACCCGTTACAGAATACCTGCCTTCTCTGCGCTTCTACAATGATGAGATGACAAATCAAATCACGCTTCGGGATATGATGTGTCATCGCACCGGCTTGCCCCGGCATGATTACTCCTGGTATCTTTTCTCCACGCCATCGCGCGATAGCCTGGTGCAGCGCATCCGTTACATGGAGCCTTCGGCCGGCCTGCGCCAAAAATGGCAGTACAACAATTTTATGTTCCTGCTCCAGGGTGTGGTGGCAGAAAAACTCACCGGCCGGAGCTGGGAGGCGAACATTAAAGACCGTTTCTTCACACCGCTGGGCATGGGCAACTCAAGCACATCGATCGAAGAACTGGTAAAAAATGCAGAAGGTTCCGTAGGATATGGTCTTGAGAAAGACAGCATCATTACTGCTTCAGATTATTATCATATTGACGCGATGGGCCCTGCCGGCAGCATCAACAGCAGCGTGAACGATATGGCGAAATGGGTAACAGCCTGGATCAACGGGGGAAAATACAACGGTAAAGAGATCATTCCAGCGAGTTTCCTGCCACAAGCCATCAGCTCACAAATGATTATTGATGGAGCTTTGCCAACAAAAGAAAATCCCGATATCTTCCTTGCTAATTATGGTTTTGGATGGTTTCTTTCTTCCTACCGCGGTCATTACCGGGTAGAGCACGGCGGCAATATTGACGGATTCAGCGCCAACACATCCTTCTTCCCCACAGATAGCATCGGCATCATTGTTCTGTCTAATCAAAATGGATCGGCCGTACCAACAATTGTACGGAACCTGGTGGCCGACCGGGTACTGCACCTTAAATACACCGACTGGCAAACAGAACGCAGCCAGGCCATGGCAAAAGCAAAAAAGGCGGCAAGGGAAGCCGAAAACGTAAAACTGTCTAGCAGAAAGCCGGGCACACATCCTTCGCATCCACTAAAAGACTATGAAGGTCTGTACAATTTCAAAGCCTATGGCAATATGGAAATTGCAAACCGCGGTGACTCCCTCTTTGCCAGCTTTAATAATAAAGTATGGTGGCTGAAACATTATCACTATGACTATTTTGAACCTTTTGAAAAGGACAAGTCAGGCGCTTACGACACCAGTGACCACGGCACCCAGTTGCAGTTTCGCACGAATGCCTCGGGAGATGTAGACGGCCTTGAAATTGGACTTGAACCAACCTTAAAACCATTCCTGTTCGTGAAAACGCCAAAGTCAAAAGCGGTTACAAAGGAAGAGCTGGAGAAATTTGCCGGCGAATACCTGCTCAGCGGAATGACATTGAAAGTATATCCCAAAGGCGGGTCAACCCTGTTCTTGTTTGTACCTGGCCAGCCCGAATATGAACTGGTGCCAGTGGATACCAATAAATTCGCATTAAAAGGACTGAACGGGTTTACCATTCTGTTCAATGCCGATGCATCGGGTAAAATCACCGAACTACTTTCCATCCAGCCAAATGGCACGTTTAAAGCAACCAGAAAAAACTAACTGACATGAATAACCGAATAATAATAATGCTGCTGTTCAGCACCTGCTGTTACCTCTCCTGCACGCAGAAAACAGTTTACCAAACCATCATTCGCAATGGCCTGGTATACGATGGCAAAGGCGGAGAACCTTTTAAAGCAGATATTGGTATCAATGCCGATACCATTGCTTTTATCGGCGATCTCAGCAATGCTACTGCTCCGAACGAAGTAGATGCAAAGGGCCAGGCAGTAGCGCCGGGCTTCATCAATATGATGGGACACTCGGAAGAAACCCTGTTTGCCGATGGCCGCGGACAAAGTGATATACGGCAAGGCGTAACGACCGAGATTTTTACAGAAAGCAGCTTCGGTCCATTGAGTCCAACAATGAAAGCGCAACTACAGAATGCGCAGGGAGATATCAAGTACCCCGTTAGCTGGAATACCCTCGGAGAATACCTCAATACGCTGGAGAAAAAAGGCATTTCCCCCAACATCGCTTCTTTCGTAGGTACGGGCGCAGTACGTCAGTATGTAATTGGCGAAGATGCGCGCGACCCATCACCGAAAGAACTTGATAGCATGCGCGGCCTTGTACGCCAGGCGATGCAGGAAGGCGCCCTGGGCGTAACCAATGCATTGATATACCCGCCCGATTTCTTCGCAAAAACACCCGAGTTGATTGCATTGGCAAAAGAAGCATCTGCCTATGGCGGCACTTATTCCAGCCATATGCGCAGCGAAGGAAACAAGCTGATAGAGGCAGTAAGCGAACTGATCCAGATTTCGCGCGACGCCAAAATACCTGCAGAAATCTTCCACCTGAAAGCCGCCGGCAAACCGAACTGGCCAAAAATGGATTCTGTGATCCAGATGGTCCAGAACGCCCAAAAGGAAGGACTGGATATTACTGCCGATATGTACACATACGTGGCGGGCGCAACGGGCATGACTTCTTGCTTCCCCCCGACCCTGCAGGATGGCGGTTTTGGCAAACTCTGGCAGCGCTTACACGACCCTGTTATACGAAAACAAATGGCAACTGCCATGGATACTGATGCCAAAGACTGGGAGAACCTCTACATAGGTTCCGGAGGCGCAGAGCATGTGCTTTTACTCGCGTTCAAACAAGACTCCCTTAAAAAATTCACCGGTAAAACACTCGCAGAAGTAGCAGCCCTGCGCGGAAAATCCCCGGAAGAAACGGCCATGGATTTGATCATTCAGGACAGCACCCGCGTAGGTGTCGCCTATTTTATGATCGGCGAAGAGAATATTGCGAAACAGGTAGCATTGCCCTGGGTAAGTTTTGGCAGCGATGAAGGTTCTTATACCAACGAAGGCGTTTTTCTGAAATCAAGCGCGCATCCGAGGGCTTATGGAAATTTCGCACGTTTCCTGGGCAAGTATTGTCGGGATGAAAAAAGAGTGAGTCTGCCTGCGGCGATTGCAAAACTGGCCGCGCTGCCTGCCAGGCACCTCAAACTTTCAAAAAGAGGGACGCTTGAATTGGGTAATTTCGCCGACATCGTTGTATTCGACCCGGCAACGATCCAGGATCACGCAACATTTGAAAAGCCGCACCAGTACGCAACAGGCGTATCGGCAGTTTTCATTAACGGCGTGCAAGTGCTGAAAAATGGCGAGCACACCTGCGCGACTCCTGGTAAATTTCTAAAAGGTCCGGGCTGGAAAAAGCAATAAAAATATTGAATGAACACAATTATCAGGCGTGCAGAAAGGGCCGACTGTCCGCGTTTATTGGAATTAATCCGCGAGCTGGCACACTTCGAAAAAGCACCGGAAGAGGTTACTGTAACGCTGGACCATTTCGAAGAAAGTGGTTTCGGGGAGCAACCCGTATGGTGGGCATTCGTGGCAGAGGTGGATGGAGTCGTAGAAGGATTTGCACTTTACTATATTCGCTACTCCACCTGGAAAGGTCAGCGCATGTACCTTGAGGACATTGTGGTAACTGAAAAAATGCGCGGCAAGGGACTTGGCAAATTGCTCTTCGATGCCCTGATAGAAGAAGCAAAGGAAAAAAGATTCAAAGGCATGGTGTGGC